>NC_014150.1:3000000-3241804 GCF_000092845.1 Brachyspira murdochii DSM 12563
TTAGTACTGCTTAATACTGCCTCAGAAGACATCACCATACCCGGCGTACAAAAACCGCATTGCACAGCACCCTCATCTAAAAAAGCCTGAACTACAATTTTTCCTTTTTCTGTTTTTGTATACCCTTCTATAGTAATTATTTCTTTGCCTTCACATAATGCTATAGGTATAAGACAAGAGTTCACTACTTTTTTATCTAAAAATACGGCACAAGCACCGCATTCTCCTTCTCCGCATCCTTCTTTAGTACCAGTGAGTTTTAATTCATCGCGTAAGAAATCTATTAACCTAGTTAAAGGATTTAGTTCTGTAGTAATTTTTTCCCCATTAACGGTAAAGTTTATAGCCATTATAATACCTCCGCAATATTTTCAGGCAGTATAGGAATACTTGTGAAATGATAATTCAAAGCATTTTCCATAGCTGAAGCATAAGCACTAGCAGCTCCGTCAAATGTTATCTCTCCGACACCCTTAGCACCTAAAGGTCCGTATTCATAAGGCTCACACATAATGCAGGTCTTTATTTCCGGCAAATCCAAAGAAGTAGGTATCATGTAATCAGACATTTTTACCTGAAGGAATCTTCCATTTTTATTTACTATTTTCTCCAAAGCTCCCCAGCCCAATGCTTGAGCAACTCCGCCCTTAATTTGTCCTTCAACTATTTTTTCATCTATAGGATATCCGCAGTCAAATACAGCCCAAACGCCTACAATTTTTACTTCTAATGTAACCTTGTCAATTTCAACTTCCACAACATTAATTCCAAGTCCGTAGCTAGGATAGGCATCTCCTCTTAAAGCAGAAGTATCCCAATCTATTAAATGTGTAGGGTGTTTATAGTCTTCTATTATTTCTATTTCTTCAGATTCATTCCATCTTTGTTTTAACTTTTTAGAAGCCTCTTGTATTAGATATCCCACTATCATAACAGATCGTGAAGCTACAGTTGGACCAGTATTTGGAACAATTTCTGTATCGTATTCGGCTATTTCAATATTTTCTAATGGAATGCCCAAATTGTATGCAGCTATTTTTTTGAATGTGGTATGAAGTCCTTGTCCTATTTCTGTATTTGAAGTGAGTATAATTACTTTATTTCCTTTTTTTCTTAATTTTAATTTAGCTTTTATTATATCTCTTTCGCCGCTTCCAGTAAATGCACATCCATGAAGAAAGCATGATATTCCTATTCCTTTATACATAGTGTTTTTGTATTCTTTTGCTTTTCTTTCATAGTCTGATTCTTTTAAAGCCCATTCAAGCATTTGAGGAAGTATTATATTATCATGAAACATACCGCCTGTTATTGTAGGATCATTTTTTTTGACAAAATATTTTCTTTTTAACTCTATAGGATCAACGCCTATTTTTTGTGCTATATTATCCATAGTTCTCTCTATAGCAAATATAGCCTGAGGTCCGCCGAATCCTCTGAATGCACAGCTAGGCACATTATTAGTAGCATATAATCTTCCTAAAACTCTTACATTAGGAAAATTATATACATTAGCCGCAGTGTATGTACATCTTTGCATAATAACTCTTGAGCTAGCTTCATAAGCACCTGCATCCATATCGGATACTATATCAATAGCAATGATATTATTATTTTCATCAAGAGCTGCTTTTGTTGTTATTTGTGCGGGCTGTCTTTTTACACTGTAAGCCATATCAAATTGTCTGTCTAATATGAGTTTTACAGTTTTTTTTACTTTATATGCGGCAACAGCAACTGCAGCAGCCAATATATCAGGGTAATGCTCTTTTCCTCCAAATCCTCCGCCTATAGGTGGAGCTATTATTCTTAACTCATCATCTTCAACCCCAAGTACTGGAGCGGCTGCTTTACGTACATAATACGGGCATTGAGTAGAAGAGTAAATTAATACTTTTCCATTTTCCCATATACCAACGGCACCATTAACTTCCATATACAAATGTTCCTGATATGGAGTATAATATGTTTCTTCTATAATGGTTTTTGCTTTTTTGAATGCATTATCCACATCGCCATATCCAGCTTTAAATGATACAAATATATTATCATCTCCTACTATAGCACCGCCCAATAATTTTTTGGAATCATCTATAGTAAGAGATGCCTCTAAATCTTCGTACTCTATTACAATTTTTTCTGCTATATCATAAACTATATTTTTATCAGGCCCAACTACAAGAAGTATAGTCTCTCCGATATATCTTACAGTATCTTCAGCAAAAGGCGGCCAGTCGGATACAACCATAGCAGTCATATTTTTACCCGGAACATCTCTGTAATCAACAGTAAAATATCCGTCTGGAAGTTCTGGGATATTTATTTTTAATATTTTAGCTCTTGCTTTTGTAGAATATACTATTTTTGCATGAAGTATATCTTTGCCGAAATCTATATCATTTAAATACTTTGTTTTTCCTGTTATCTTATCTAAAGCATCTACTCTTGGTACAGAGTTTCTTAATTCTTTAATAAAAGTTTCCATTTTTTATATATCCTTTTATATACTTTAAACCTAAAAATCAATTAAGCATTATAATCTTCCGGCTTATTACTTATTTTATCATAATAAAATATAAAATTTGATAGTATATATATAATGCATGCTGCATACACAGTATTATAAAATATAAATTCTATAAATATATTCAAACTAGATACTGCATTTTGATGATTAGCAAGTCTAAGACCTAAAGCAAATGTTATTCCCATTACTATTATATTGCATTTGTTGAAAGCAGCTTTTGCTATTATTTTTATACCGTTAATTAATATCGTATCAAATAGGGTAATTATAGAACCTCTAGTTATAGGTGAAAATACAGCCCCCAATTTAGTGAAGAAACGGCATAGCATTAATACAAAAGCACCAGTTGCTATACAAAACTTATTAATAACTTTTATCATAGATACTATTACAGCATTTGGTATGAAGGCAGTATTTTTAAGACAGTTAAAAAATACTGCTGTAGTAGAACCTAATGCATATTCTGTTATAGTTTCTGAAGTTTCTTTTTCTGCCGCCTTTATATCAAATCCTGATATAGTAATTTCAGAAGTATTTACTATACTCCATAAACCATAAGTTATGTAGATTAATATAGCATAAAAAGAAAATTCTAATTTTAAATTCATAGGTATAGGAAGTATAAACCATAACGTATCTGCTATAGCCTGAGTATTTACTATTTCCAAAAATGCGGAAGCTATATAGCCGATTATAAGAGCTGTCAATATGGCTGAGTTTTTAATAATTCCTTTTACAAATTTTTGAAGTATAATAGTGATAAATAAAGATAATAATCCAAGAGCTAAACTTTTAGTAGAACCTACGGCAAAGTAATCAATACCTAAATCAAGTAAGATAACGCAAATAGTTACAAGAGTACAGCTAATAACAAAAGCCATTAAAAATTTGTGCATATATTTTTTGTATAAAAAAAACATAATGACTTCAGTTAAACTTCCAACCATAGCTCCTCCTAATATCATTTTATTTCTCCAATAGAAGCAGCAGTTTTTGCAGTAGGAATAAAATCAAAATAAGTACCCATAACTATAGGTAAGTTAGCTCTGATTTTCCTGCTTTTACCAAGTTTAATATGGCAGAACTGTATAAATGTTATAAATACAGATACAAACATTGCATATTGTACTATTATAACAGTATCAGCCCATGATAAAGCAGATGCTCCTGCAATGATTAATATAGAAGCTAGGTTAGAAGTAAATATTGCCATTACATACTGCATACCTGAAGCTACATTAGGACGACCTTCAAGCTGATATACCAAATCTGTATTAGATTTGTTTGTTTTATTAATATCCATAAAGATACGATCCTCCTTAAAATATTTTTATTATATTACTATAATTAATATATTCTAAGTTTTTTATTTATAAAAAATATTATTTAGTTATTCTAGTTCCTGTTTTGCCGTTTATAGCATCTTTAGCTTTTTCAAGTAATGTAATCATAGCTTCTTTTCCAGTAGCTTCTGCAAACTGCATACAAGCCTGAACTTTAGGAAGCATAGAACCAGGTGCAAACTGACCTTCATCGCAGTACTTTTTAGCTTCTTCTACAGTCATAGAATCAAGCCATTTAACATCAGGTTTACCAAAATTAATAGCAGCTTTTTCAACAGCAGTTAATATTATAAGCATATCGGCATTAAGTTCTTTAGCAAGCACTGAAGCAGCAAAATCTTTATCTATAACAGCAGCCATACCTTTTAAATGATTGCCTTTTCTTACTACAGGTATTCCTCCTCCTCCGCAGCATATAACTAATGCTTTTTCATTGAGCATAGCCTTTATAGCTGTACTTTCAGCAATTGCAACTGGTTTTGGAGAAGCAACAACTCTTCTGTATCCTCTTCCTGCATCTTCTTTTACTATCCAGCCCAATTCTTTTGATTTAGCCTCTCCTTCTTCTTTAGTCATAAACTGACCTATAGGTTTAGTAGGGTTTTGAAAAGCAGGGTCTTTTTCATCAACTACTACTTGTGTAATTAATGTAGCTATAGGAGGAACCTCTAAATTTCTATTAGAGAACTCTTCCATAATAGCATTCTGCAAATCATAACCAATATAAGCCTGACTCATAGCAACACATACTGATAAAGGTATATCATTACCTGTTTTATGATTAGTAGTATATTCATTCATAGCATTGTTAATGAATCCAACTTGAGGTCCGTTTCCATGTGCCACAATTACCTCGCATCCATTTTCAACCAAATCTACTATATTTTTAGCAGTTATTTTAACAGCTTCCATTTGCTCTGCTAAAGTATCTCCCAAAGCATTACCGCCCAAAGCAATAACAATTCTTTTTTTATTTTCCATTTTTATATCCTAAAATCAAAATTAAATTAATTTAATAATATATAATAAGTGCTTTTTTTCACAATATTATAGATATAAAATGGTAAGCACTATTATGTTTAATATAGATACTTACCATTATATTTTTTAATTATTAACAGCCAAATACTCTTGGTTTTCCATCAGAAGCTAATTTGCTTAATATAGCTTGAGGATCTCTGAATTTAGATAAGAATATCATAGCAGCTATAACATAAGGTTTGTAGCTAGCTTGTTTATAAAGAGGAACTCTGTATCTGTCAAATACTGAAGCAGCAACTTCTCCGTCTTTACAGCTAACATCATTGATATCAGCAGGTAAGCAGTGTAAGTATAATGCTTTTCCGTCTTTAGTTTTTTTCATTTTTTCTTCAGTACAGCACCAATCTTTATGCTGAGCATTTTGTTCTAGTAATCTTTTTTCAAGAGCTTTGATACCGTCAGTGTCGCCTTTTCCGTAAAGGTCTGTTCTTTCCTGCATAGCAGCAAAAGGAGCCCAAGATTTAGGATAAACAACATCAGCATTTTCAAAAGCTTCGTCCATACTGTTAGTGATAGTTAATTTAACTCCGGCAGCTTCAGCATTTTTCTTAGCAATAGCTTCAACTTCTGGCATAAGTTCATAACCTTTTGGATAAGCCAAAGCAACATCCATACCCAATCTAGTAAATAAACCAGCAGCACCTTGAGGTACAGATAAAGGTTTACCGTAAGAAGGAGAATAAGCCCAAGTCATAGCAACTTTTTTACCTTTAAGGTTTTCTAATCCGCCTAATTCATGGATAAAGTGAAGTGAGTCAGCCATCATTTGTGTTGGGTGGTCTCTATCACATTGTAAGTTTACCAAAGTAGGAATTTGCTCTAATATTCCGTCATTGTATCCTTGTCTTACAGAATCAGAAACTTCTTTCATGTATTCATGACCTTTACCTATGTACATATCATCTCTGATACCTATAACATCAGCCATAAATGATACCATGTTTGCAGTTTCTCTAACTGTTTCACCATGAGCTATTTGGCTTTTACCTTCGTCCAAGTCCTGAACTTCCAAACCTAAAAGATTACAAGCAGAAGCAAAAGAGAAACGAGTTCTAGTAGAATTATCTCTGAATAAAGAAATACCCAAACCAGAATCAAATACTTTAGTAGAGATGTTGCTTTCTCTTAAAAATCTTAAAGCATCAGCAACAGTCCAAACAGCTTGTAATTCATCAAAAGTTTTGTCCCAAGTTAGGAAGAAATCATTTTTATACATTTTGCCGAATTCAAGGCTGTCTAATTTTGAAATGTATTTTTGTATACTCATATTTAAAAATCCTTTTTAATTTTATTTTTATATTGGTTATTTTTTATATTATTTATTTGCACAGTAAATAGTAGGTACAGCAGCATATAAAGCAGCACAATGAACCAAATCTTGTTTCCAAGTGATTTCATTAGGGGCATGAGCCTGAGCTTCAGCACCAGGTCCGAAACCTATGCAAGGTATTCCATTACGTCCCATAATAGATACGCCATTAGTAGAGAATGTCCATTTATCAGTAAGAGGACGAGCTTTTCTTTCTTTATCTATTTCTGGAGTAGGTCCTATTCTTTCAGTACCATAAAGACCTTTGTATGCTTCTTCTAATGCTTTAGTTACAGCATGATCTTCTGGAATTACCCAAGTAGGGAAGTAGCATTCTATTGGATAAACTAAACCTGTACAAGATGGTCTGTCATAGTTGTACATAGATACTTCAGCACCATATTTTTTTACATTAGGAAGATTTCTAATTTCTTCTAAGCAGCTTTCCCAAGTTTCACCTGCTGTCATTCTTCTGTCTAATGATATAGAGCATGAGTCAGCAACAGCACATCTGCTTGGTGAAGTATAGAAAATTTGAGAAACAGTTACAGTACCTCTTCCTAAGAAGTTAGCTTCTTTATATTGAGGATTGTATTTTTCTTCAAGCATTTTTACTAAGCCTTTGATTTCTGTAGAATCTTTAGCATCATTTTCATTAAGGCTTCTGATGTCCTGAAGTATATCAGCCATTTTATAAATAGCATTGTCTCCCCTTTCTGGAGCAGAACCATGGCAGGAAATACCTTTAACATCTACTCTTATTTCCATTCTTCCTCTTTGACCTCTGTAAATACCGCCGTCAGTAGGTTCAGTAGATATTACAAATTCAGGTTTAATTTTGCTTTCTTTACATATATATTCCCAGCATAATCCGTCGCAGTCTTCTTCTTGTACAGTACCAACAACAACAACTTGATATTTGTCATTTAAAAGACCTAAATCTTTCATTATTTTAGCACCGTAAACACCAGAAACTATACCGCCTTCTTGGTCAGAAGTTCCTCTTCCGCCTATTTCGATATCATTTTCATAACCTTCATAAGGATCAAATTTCCAGTTGTCTTTGTTTCCTATACCAACAGTGTCTATATGAGCATCAATACCTATTAAAGTTTTACCGCTTCCCATATAACCTAAAACATTACCCATAGGATCTATATCAACTTTATCAAATCCTACTTTTTTCATCTCTTCAGCTATTCTTTCGATTACGCCTTTTTCTTCGCAAGATTCACTAGGAATTCTAATTAAATCTCTTAAGAATTTAGTCATATCAGCTTTATAGCCTTCAGCTTTTGCTTTTATTTGTTCAAATTGTTCTTTTGAAATAGCACTCATTATTTTTTATTCTCCCTAATATATATTTTTTATTATTTTCTAATAAAAATTTATTTACAATTTAATTTAATTTAATTATCTATCTTTAGCTTCCCAAACAATGTTTTTCCATCTTATAGGATCAGTATCACCTTCAGTGCTGAATAATAATACTTTGGAATTAGAATCAAGTTTTAATTGTTTTCTTAACTCAGCATATTCATCTTTAAGCATAATAGTAGCCAAAGTACCGAAAGGAGCAGCACCAGACTCACCAGATACAACCTGAGGATCTCCTTTTAATGGAGCAGCAAGCATTCTCATGCCTCTTGCAGCAACTATATCTTCAGCAGCTATAAAGCAGTTAGCATGATTTTTTAGTATGTCCCAAGAAGTAATATTAGGCTCACCGCATGCAAGTCCAGCCATAATAGTATTTAAATCACCTTCTACTATTCTTATTTTACCGTCTCCAGCTTCAGCACCCTTATATAAACAAGCAGCAGCTTCAGCTTCAACTATAACCATTATAGGAGGATTATCTTTATATTTGTTAGAGAAATATCCAACCATAGCACCAGCCAAAGAACCAACACCAGCCTGTACGAATACATGTGTAGGTCTTTCTCCAAACTGTTCATCAGCTTCTAATGCCATAGTGCCGTAGCCTTGCATAATCCAAGCAGGTATTTCTTCATAGCCTTCCCAAGCAGTATCCTGTACAACTACACCGTTTGGAACTTTAGCAGCTTCGGCAGCAGCTTTTCTAACGCATTCATCATAGTTGTATTCTTCTATTGTAGCGGTAGCCCCTTCTGCCTGAATATTTTTTAATCTAGTTTCTGTTGAGCCTTTAGGCATAAAAATTACTGATTTTTGTCCTAATTTATTTGCAGCCCAAGCAACGCCTCTTCCATGATTGCCGTCTGTAGCAGAGAAGAATGTAGCCTGACCGAATTCATCTTTTAATTTTTGAGAAGTAAGTACATCATAGGTAAACTCGCTTACATCTTTTCCCATTTTTTGTGCTATGTATTTAGCCATAGAGTAAGAACCGCCCAATACTTTAAAGGCATTAAGACCAAATCTGTATGATTCGTCTTTTACTTTTACAGTTCTTAAACCCAAATATTTAGCCATTTCTTTTAATTCTGATAATGGTGTTTGTGTGTATTGAGGGAAACTTTGATGAAATGCCTTTGCTTTTTTTACTTCCTCAATAGACATTATTGGTAAATTTTTATCATCTGTTTTAGGCATCTTATTTTCAGCCCATTTAAGCTCACTCATTTATATCCTCCTTTTTTGAATCTATATAATTATATAGAGTGAATTTACTTATTCCAAAATGATTTGATACTTTATCTCCTGATTTTGTTATTAAAAATACTCCAGAATTATTCAAAAACTTTATAGCTCTTATTTTCTCTTCTTTGTTCATTATACTAGCAGGTTTTCCTATTAACTCTTCACTTTTTATTATGAGTTTTTCCATAAGTTCCTGAGCACTATTTGGTATCTCTTCTAATTTTGATTTGTCTTCTGTATTCAAAAGACTTTCTAAATCGCTTTTAAAAGGCATTAAATTAGTTATATCAAAATTTATAGACAGTATATATTTATACTTTCCATTCATATCTTTTATAAATACTGTTGAAGACTTTAATATTTTTCCGTTTGAAGATTTGGTAAGATATGATAAATGATCTACTATAGGTTCTCCTTTTTTTAATTTTTCTATAGTATTTATTACAACATTTGAAGCACCTTCCCCCGTCTTTCTTCCAGTGATTCCTCCGTTAATAATAAAAACTATAGTGTGATCCAAATCATCTTCTTTTAGTTCACGTATACACACTTCGCAGTTATTTCCAAATTGTCTTGCTATACCATGTGCTACACTTATCAATGTTTCAAGTATTATATTAGAGCTCATAAATATCCTAAAATATATTTTTTATGGTTAATTAAATCATCAATAGATACGTTTATAGTATACTAACTTTTTTTTAGATTTTCAAGGAAAAATCTAAATTTTTTTTGAAAATTCGTTGACAAATGTACTTTTTTTAATATCCTATTAAAATATATAGAAAAAAATAATTTCATTAAAATATATAATTTTAGGAGGCAGCTTATGCTATTAATAGGAGGCGGAAAGTTAATCACAAGAGATAATAACATGCCGTTTTTAGAAGACGGTGCTGTTCTTTGTGATGGAAGATTAATTAAAGAAGTGGGAAAAACTTCTGATTTGAAGGCTAAATATAAAGATGCTGAGTATATAGATGCTAAAGGCGGCGTTATTATGCCGGCATTTATAAATGTGCATGAACATATTTACTCTGCTATGGCTAGAGGCTTCAGTATTAATGGCTATAATCCTAAAGGTTTTTTAGAAATATTAGACGGAATGTGGTGGACTATAGACCGAAATCTTACTTTAGAGCAGACAAAACAAAGTGCTATGGCTACCTACATAGAATCAATAAAAAATGGTGTTACTACAGTATTTGACCATCATGCAAGTTTCGGACATATAGAAGGTTCTTTATTTGCTATAGAAGAAGCTGCCAAAATTATGGGTGTGCGTTCTTGTTTATGTTACGAGGTTTCTGATAGGGACGGAGATGCTAAGTCTAAGGCTTCTGTTAAAGAAAATCTTGACTTTATTAAGCATGCTATGGCTGATAAAACTGATATGATTAAAGCTATGATGGGTATGCATGCCTCTTTTACTATTTCTGACAAAACTATGGAAGCATGTATGAAAGATTTACCTGAAGGCATAGGCTGTCATATACATGTTGCTGAAGGTATAGAAGATTTGCATGCCTGTCTTAAAGATCATGGCAAAAGAATAGTTGACAGACTTTATGATTTCAAAGTTTTAGGTCCGAAAACTATACTTGTACATTGTATATATATTAATCCTCATGAAATGGATTTAATAAAAGATACTGATACTATGACTTCTCATAATCCAGAATCTAATATGGGTAATGCCTGCGGATGTCCTCCTACTATGGAATTAATGAAAAAAGGTATATTAACAGGTTTGGGTACTGACGGATATACTCATGATATGACAGAATCATACAAGGTAGCTAATGTTCTTCATAAACATAGTCTTTGCAATCCTAATGCTGCTTGGGGAGAAATACCTCAAATGCTTTTTGAAAATAATGCTAAAATAGCTAACCGTTATTTTGAAACTCCTCTTGGTGTATTAAAAGAAGGTGCAGCTGCTGATGTTATTATAATGGATTATAAAAACTATACAGAGTTAAGCGACAAAAATATCAACGGGCATATATTATTTGGTATGAATGGAGGACATGTTAATACTACTGTTTGTAACGGAGAGGTATTAATGAGAGACAGAAAACTTACAAAAATTGATGAAGAAGCAGCTTATGCCAAAATAAAAGAAGAATCTGATAAACTTTGGAAACAAATCAATAAATAATTAATAATAGACTCTTTATGAATTATACCAAATAATGGATATATGTATTATGTTCATTATTTGGTATTATGTATGTAAGTATGAAGTAAAATAAATAACAGTAATAATTATTTGGAGGAATTATATAATGAGTGATGTAATGACACCTATTCCTTTTGGAAATCTTATGAATTGGGTTTTGGAAGAGAAAAAGACGGGTAAAGTATTTGGTATTTCAAGAGCGTTTAAAGCTGATAAATCTAAATATTATGAAATTTTTGGAAGAAAATTAGAAACTCCCATAGGACCTGCTGCAGGACCTCATACTCAGTTAGCACAAAATATAATAGCTGCATACTATACTGGAAGCAGATTCTTTGAGCTTAAAACAGTACAGAAAATGGACGGAGAAGAATTAAGTAAATGCGTTGCAAAACCTTGTATAGCTGCCAATGATGAATGTTATAACTGCGAATGGTCAACAGAGCTTTATGTACCTCAGGCTTTTGATGAGTATGTTAAAGCTTGGGTGGCTTTAAAAGTTATAGCTAAAGAATGGGATTTAGGAGATATGGACGGCTTTCAGTTTAATATGTCTGTTGGTTATGATTATGAAGGTATTAAACTAGAAAAGATAGACAAGTTTATTGAAGGATTAAAAGACGCTTCTAATACTCCTATATTCAAAGAATGTATAAAGTGGCTCAATGATAATATTGACAGATTTCAAAACTTCAAAAAAGAAGATATTGATAAAATTAATGCTGATGTATGTAATTCTGTTACTTTGTCTACTCTTCATGGATGTCCTCCTACTGAAATAGAAAAAATCGCTTCTTATTTAATCACAGAAAAAAAATTGAATACATTTGTTAAATGCAATCCTACACTTTTAGGTTATGAATATGCTAGAAAAACATTAGATGATATGGGTTATGACTATATATCATTTACAGATTTTCACTTTAAAGATGATTTACAGTATAGCGATGCAGTTCCAATGCTTCAAAGACTTCAAAAATTAGCTTCTGATAATTCTCTTTTATTCGGAGTAAAAATCACCAATACATTCCCAGTAGATGTTAAGCAGAAAGAACTTCCTTCTGAAGAGATGTATATGTCTGGTAAATCATTATTCCCTCTTTCTATGACAGTAGCTTCAAGATTGAGTAAGGATTTTGACGGAAATTTAAGAATATCATACTCCGGCGGATGCGATTATTTCAATATTAATGATGTTATAGATGCAGGAATTTGGCCTGTAACTATTGCTACTACTTTATTAAAAACAGGCGGTTATCAAAGAACTGAGCAAATAGCTAAAAATCTTAAAGAATATAAACCATTTACAAAAATAGATGTTTCTAAAGCTGAAAAAATAGTTGAGGCAAGTAAAAAAGATAAACATCATACAAAACCAATTAAACCTCTTGCAAGCAGAAAAATTAAGAAAAAAGTTCCTTTGGTAGACTGTTATACAGCACCTTGTATGGAAACTTGTCCTATACATCAAGACCTTACAACATATATAAGACTTAATTCTGAAGGCAAATATGATGAATCTTTCAAAGTAATTATAGAAAAAAATGCTATGCCTTTTGCTACTGGTATATTATGTCCTCATACTTGTATGGATACTTGTACAAGACAATTCTATGAAGAGCCTGTAAGTATAAGAGCATGCAAATTAGAGGCTGCTAGAGCTGGTTATAAAAATGTTATATCCACTTTAAAACCTGCTGCTCCTATAGGAAAAAAAGCTGGTATTATAGGTGCTGGACCTGCTGGACTTTCTGCAGCATTTTTCTTGGCTCGTGCTGGGGTAGAAGTTACAGTATTTGATAAGAGAGAAAAAGCTGGAGGAGTTGTTGCTAATATTATACCTAATTTTAGAATAAGTGCTGAAGAGATTGGAAATGATGTAAGTTTATGCACGCAAATGGGCGTAAAATTTGAACTTGGAAAAGAGATAAAAGATATAAAAGAGTTTGCTAAAAATTATGATTATACAGTTGTTTGTATAGGTGCTCATAAAAACATGCCTTTGAAGCTTGAGGCTGGTCAGTCTATAAATGCACTTAAATTCTTAGAAGAGTTCAATAAAACTAACGGTAATGTAGATTTAGGAGAAGATGTAGTAATTATAGGAGGCGGTAATACTGCTATGGACGCTGCCCGTGCTGCTAAGAAAAATAAAGGTGTTAAAAATGTTAGATTAGTTTATAGAAGAACTAAAAGATATATGCCGGCATTAGAAGAAGAGTTAAAAGAGGCTTTAGAGGACGGCGTTGAGTTTATGGAATTACTTGCACCTGTAAAAATAGAAAATGGAAAACTTTTATGTAAGAAAATGGAATTATCAGACTATGATGAAAAAGGCAGAAGAAATGTTGTTGAAACTAGCGAAACAGTAGAAGTTCCTGCAAGTACCGTTATAGCTTCTATAGGCGAGCAGATTGAATCTGAGTTTTATAAATCTAATGGCATAGAAGTTGATGACAGAGGAAGACCAAAATGCAATGCTAATAATGAATCATCTCTCAAAAATGTTTATATCGCTGGAGACGGACTTTACGGAGCTGCTACTATAGTTGAAGCTATAAGAGATGCTAAAGTTATTGCTGAGGCTGTATTAGGAAAAGTAGTTGCTCCTGATTTGCTTTCTGTTTCTACTGAAGAGATTTCTTACAGTAAAAAAGGTAATCTAAAAGAAGTATCAAAAGACCCTGAAGCTAGCAGATGTTTAACCTGCGACTATATATGTGAAAGCTGTGCTGAGGTTTGTCCTAATAGAGCGAATATATCAGTTAAAGTAGAAGGCGGAGCTAAAATATCACAGATTATACATGTTGACTATATGTGTAATGAATGCGGAAACTGCGAAACATTCTGTCCTTATAGTTCTGCTCCTTATAAAGATAAGTTTACATTATTTGCCACTGCAGATGATATGAAAAACTCTAAAAATGACGGTTTCTTATTCCTAGATAAAGAAGGTAATGCTAAACTTAGAATAGACGGAAAAGAAGAAGCATATAAAGCTGGATGTTCTAAAAACTTTAATGGAGTTTATAGTATAGTCGATAGTGTATTTAATAACTATAAATATCTTATATTGAAATAATTTTTGGGTTTTTATTATTATATAATAGCATAACAGTGGGGAATATAAATCTCCATTGTTATGTTTATTTTCATTAATTATTATAAAAATGGGAGGCAATTTTATATGGGTGAGAGCGTTAATATTATCATTAATGGCAAAGAGATGAGCTTTGACTCTGACAGAAAATTAATGGATGTTCTTAGAAATGACTGCAAGTGCAAATCTGTAAAAGACGGCTGTTCTGAAGGAGCATGCGGAACTTGTACTGTTTTAATAGATGGAAAGCCAACTAAAGCATGTATACAAACTATAGGAAGACTTCAGGGAAAAAGTGTACAAACTATAGAAGGTTTTACTCAAAGAGAAAAAGATGTATATTCTCATGCTTTTGCAGTTGCTGGTGCTGTTCAATGCGGATTCTGTATACCGGGTATGGTTATATGTGCTAAAGGCTTAATAGATAAAAATAATAATCCTACTAGACTTGAAATAGTTGCTGCTATAAAAAATAATATTTGCAGATGTACCGGATATAAAAAAATTATTGATGCTGTAGAATTAGCAGCTAAAATGATAAGAGAAAATATTGATGTTAAAGACTACAAAGGAAAGGTAAAATTAGGCGACAGAAATATTGCAAGAATAGACGCTAAAGAAAAAGCCTTAGGTACTGGTGAATACTGTGATGATGTTGAAATAGAAGGTATGCTTTATGGTGTTGCTGTTAGAACTAAATATCCTAGAGCTAAAATATTAAAAATAGATACAAGCGAAGCAAAGGCTTTAAAAGGTGTAGTTGATGTTATTACTGCTAAAGATTTGCCGGGGGCTAAAAAAATAGGTCATATTTTCCATGACTGGGACGTGCTTATAGGCGAGGGTGAGACTACAAGATTTATAGCTGACGGACTAGCTTTGATTGTTGCTGAAGATGAAAACACTGCAAAAAAAGCTAGAGATTTAGTAAAAGTAGAATATGAAGAACTTCCTTTGGTAAGAAATCCAGAAGAGGCTATGAAAGCAGATGCTCCTTTAGTTCATGAAGAGAGAGAAAGCAATCTTCTTACTCATGAAAGATTAGTTAAAGGAAATGCTGACGAGGTAATAGCAAAATCAAAATATAAAGTTACAAGGCATTATGAGCTTCCTTGGACAGAGCATGCTTTTATGGAAGCTGAAGTTGCTGTTGCTATGCCTTTTAATGACGGTGTATTTATATATTCGAGCGATCAAAGTGTTTATGATACTAAAAGAGAAGTTTCTATGGCTTTGGGAATAGAGCCGGATAAGGTTGTAGTAGAAAATAAATATGTAGGCGGCGGTTTCGGCGGTAAGGAAGATATGAGTGTTCAGCATTATGCTGCTATAATGGCATACAGAACAAAAAGACCTGTTAAGTTCAAACTTACAAGACAGGAAAGTATTAATTGGCACCCAAAACGTCACCCTATGAGTATAGATATGACTACTGCCTGTGATGAAAACGGTATACTTACTGCTATGAAAGCTACTTTAATTACTGATGCTGGGGCTTATGCTTCTTTATCTGGTCCTGTACTTCAAAGAGCCTGTACTCATGCTGCTGGTCCTTATAATTATCAGGTTATAGATATAGACGGTAAATCTTTCTATACTAATAATCCTCCTACTGGACCTTTCAGAGGATTTGGAGTGCCTCAGTCTTGCTTTGCTACTGAAATGAATATAAACCTGCTTGCTGAAATGTGCGGATTAGATCCTTGGGAGATAAGATATAGAAATGCTATACGTCCGGGTCAGGTACTTCCTAATTATCAAATAGCTGATGAAGCTACTGGACTTGTAGAAACATTAGAGGCGGTTAAAGATATATATTATAATAATAAAAATGTAGGTATAGCTTGTGCTTTGAAAAACTCTGGTGTAGGTGTTGGACTTCCAGATACTGGAAGAGTTCGTTTGGTTGTAGAAGATGAAAAAGTACATGTATATTCTGCGGCTTCTTGTATAGGTCAGGGTATTGCTACTGTGCTTTATCAGATAGCAGGAGAAACTCTTGATTTAGATGATGATAAAATAATAGTTCATCAGCCTAATACGGCTACCTCTCCAGACTCTGGTACTACTTCAGGTTCAAGACAAACTCTTATAACAGGTGAGGCTTGTAAAAGGGCTTGTGAGGATCTTAAAAAAGAGCTTGATAAAGGAAAAACTTTAAAAGATTTGGAAGGTAAAGAGTTTTATGGTGAATGGCTTACTATAACTGATAAAATGGGCGTTGATAAACCGCATCCTATTTCGCATGTTGCTTATAGTTATGCTACTCAGGTTTGTATACTTAATGATGATGGTACTATACAAAAAATAGTTGCAGCTCATGATATAGGAAAGGCTATTAACCCTATAGCTTTGGAAGGTCAAATTGAAGGCGGTGTTGTAATGTCTTTAGGTTATGCTCTTACAGAAAAATTCCCGCTTGAAAATTGCGTGCCTAAAGTAAAATTTGGTACTTTAGGTTTATTTAGAGCTGATAAAACTCCTGATGTTGAATCTATTATTATAGAAAAACCGGGTGTACCTTATGGTTATGGGGCTACTGGTATAGGTGAGATTTCTAGTATACCTACTGCTCCTGCTGTTGCTTTGGCATATTACAAATTTAATGGTGAGTTCCAAACAGAACTTCCGCTTAAAAATACTCCTTATTCAAAATAATTTATTTTTTTATGAGTTTGTTTAATGATGAACTTGTAATTATAAGAGGTGCTGGAGATTTAGCTACTGGTATTGTGTATTCTTTATATAAGGCTCATTTTAAGATTATATTATTAGAAACACAATGCCCCTCTTCAATTAGAAGAAAGGCGGCATTATCTGAAGCTGTTTATGATGGCAAAAGCAGAGTTGAAGATATTGAAGCTGTTTTAGTAAAAAGCTATGAAGAAGCCCTTAATATAGTTGCATATAGAAATTATAGTAAGATACCTATTCTTATTGATCCTAATTGTGAAATATTAAATCATGTAAAACCTACATTTTTAATTGATGCTATAATAGCTAAAAAAAATCTTGGCACTAATAAATCTATGGCAAAATATACTATAGCATTAGGTCCTGGATTTACTGCTGAAAAAGACTGCGATATTGTTATAGAAACTATGCGAGGGCATAATCTTGGAAGAATGTATACCAAAGGTGAGGCTATACCAAATACTGGAATACCGGGCAACATTGGTGGTAAAGAGGCTGAAAGGGTAATACATGCAAGTGCTGATGGTATTATTGAAAATATAAAAAATATCGGCGATTTTGTAAGAGAAAAAGAGGTTATAGCATACATAAACAAAAATAATGAAAAAATAGAAGTGCTTGCTGCTTTTGATGGTCTTTTGAGAGGCATTATAAGAGATGGTTTTAAAGTGCATAGGGGCTTAAAAATAGCGGATATTGATCCTAGAAAATCCGAATATGATAATTGCTTTACCATTTCTGATAAGGCTAGAAATTTGGGCGGTGCTGTGCTTACTGCTATGATGTATTTATACGGCAGGTAAAAAGGCTTAAACTTATTAATATTAGAAGTGACTAAACTTGTATTTTTATACGCTTAATATTAAAAGTACATACCATAATTTTTATTTATAGTGATTTTATATATAAATATTCACTCTTTCACTTGTATATAGCCTGCATAGTGCCATCTTTTTTCTATACCGCATATGGGGGAGACAGCGTACAAAAAAATTGTGTACTAGTCTTAACAATAATAAATAAAATTAGTTTTGAAACAAGTCTATTATTGTAATAATACAAATATACACAAGTACAAAATTGCAGCTTGGCTAATAAATATCACATATATCTGACATTTTATATTAGTAAATAATACAGGTACACAAAACAAATATGAGATATCTTCTTCGTTGAGATTCAGTCTATAAAATATTATACTTTAATATATAAAAATGCCTTATCTATAATATTATCTTTTAAGTCTTCTTATATCTATATTGTTAGTTGTGATTAGATTGTTGTCTAAATATAATATAACTTCAAGATTATTTGCCTCTTTCCAATAATTTTTATCGAAACTCATTTTAAATCCTATTCTCTGACCTAGAGGAAATCTTATATTATAGAATGAATCATTTCCTGTAAATATTAGTTTCTTATTTTTATATAGTGATAGAGTTGCAGTTAGATTTTCTATATTTATAGAATTTGTATAATTAGAATTTTTTACTTCTATTGTAGCAAGAACAGCTTCATTTTCATAAAACTCTACATTATTTATTTTTACTTCTATAGGTATATTTGTTTTTAATGCACTAAAGTATGGCATATCATTAAAAAAACCTTTTTTGTATAGAAGAAAAAATACTACAAGCAGTGTAAGAAAAGCACCATATAAAAACATAAACCATCTTTTAGCAAATATACTTACTTCTCTTTTGGGGGTTGGAGGTTTAACCTGCCTGTTATTATAGAATTCTAATTCCGGTTTTTTAGGGTCATAAACTTCTCTTGACAACTTTTTTATATCCTTTTTAATATTTTATATGATACATCGGCTAAATCTTTCGGCTGAATATAGTCATTTCCAAATTTTTTAGATAGTATATTAAAAGATTTTGCCTGTATTATTAATGCAAGTTTAGAAGCATCTAGTATATTAAGCTTTCTTGCAAGTAATGCTCCAAGAAATCCAGCAAATACATCTCCCATTCCAGCTTTTCCCATAGATGGTTTAGGGTTATAGTTTATATATATATCATTTTCATACATTAAAAAACTTACAGCATCTTTTAATATTATAGAAGCATTTGTCATCTGCCTGCATTTTAATAAAGCCTCATACGGATTTTCTAATGCTTCTATATGATTTATATGTGTTAATTTCTCAAATTCATATATATGAGGTGTTAATACAAAATTACTGTTAAGTTCATTAAGTGTGCTTTCAAACATCAAATATAAAGCATCAGCATCTATAACAGTCGGTATATTTATTTGTTTGAGTATGCTGTTTACAAAAACTTCAGCAGACATATTTCTTCCAAGTCCTGAACCTATTATGCATGCATTGCTTTTATTTATATCATTAACTATTTCTATATCATTTTCTGTGAAGCATCTTTGATTATCTTCTCCTACACCTATAATAACAATTTCAGGCATAGAAGACATAACAGCCTCTCTTATATTCTTTAATATTCCTTTAGGTACATAAAGTCTTATATATCCAACTCCAAGTCTGTAAGCAGCATGTACAGATAAAACAGCAGCTCCTATATACTCATCACTTCCAGCTATTACAGCAAGCATTCCCTGTTCTCTTTTGCTGAAAAAAGCATTTCTATTTAAATTGATTTTTTCATTATAGTCTATTAATTTAGCTTTATATCCGAAGTTTTTTAATATATTTTCCGGAAATATTGATTTTATCATAAATAATTTTCCTATATATTCTCTTGTTCTATATAAGAAAAATATATCTTTAGCAAAGCATACAGTATAAGTTTCATGAGCTTTAAAGCAAGTATGTATATTGTCATAATCATTTATTTTTGAAGTAAGTCCAGAAGGTATATCTATAGCTATTCTAAGAACGTCTAATTTATTTAGATTATCTACAAGAGTTTTTTGTATGCCTTCTAAAGGTCTGTTGCCTCCAGTACCAAAAAGTGCATCTAATACTATTGATTTTTTTTCTATATTTTCTAAAGCAGATAAAACATCGTCTTCACTTCCTAAATAACTTATATCTACATTCATAGATTTTAATATGTTAAAATTGGCATAAGTATCTTTATTAACTCTGTCAAGATTACCTGTAATATATATGCTTACATCATACCCATTATTTATCAAATATCTTGCTATTGCAAGTCCGTCTCCGCCATTTCCACCAACTGATGAAAAAATATATACAGTTTTTGTGTATAATAGTTTTCTATGCCTTTTTAATAGCAGATAAAAAATCTCGCTTGCTACATGTTCCATAAGAAGTATAGAAGGAATCTTTTCTGTGGTTTTTTTATCTATATTTATTAAATCTTCAGTAGTTACAACTTTCATTTTGATATTCCTAATTTTTCTTTAATTATATCTATAAATGATAATAATATATTTTCATTTAATTGTCCATACCTTATAAACTCATCATAAGTAATTTTTATGCTGCTGCTTTCTTTTACAATATTATTATAAGTATTCTCTGGAATCATATCAGCATTATTTTTAAATACATTCAAATCATAATATGCAGATAATTTCAAAGCCCATAATGCATGTTTCAGCTTTCTATCATTTATAAGTATAGGGTAGAGTAACATATAGCTTTTTGATAGTGTATTATCCAAATTTTTAATTTCTTTATAAGAATAAAAATCTGGAATATTTCTATATGAAATACTGCTTCCTTTCTTTATAACATTGTTTATTTTGTATTTATCATTATTGTATGAGTATAATAAAGGCCAGTAAGTAGCATCTCCGTATAAATATTTTGCTATATCCCAATAATACATATCTTTTGATGTTATATATGATAAACTTGCTGCGTTCATTGAATTAAAAAATGTATTAACAACATCGTATAATTTTTGATTTTCTACATTATTGCTTGCTACAGTTCTATTGCTTCCATAATAAATAGATATAAACACACCAACTATTAGTATAAATATTATTATGAATGCTACTTTTAATATGCTTTTTAACAATTCAAAGTTTTCTTTTCGTTTCTTCATTTTCTTATTATCCAATTCCTTAGTATTTTTAATATTTAATAATTCTTTTTCTATATTTTTATTAGATATAGTATTTTTTATTATATTCTTCTCGTTTAAATCATTTAAATCATTTTTATCAAAGTTATTAATATCAAGTAGTTCCTCTTTGCTGTATTCTTTCATTTCCGGATAATTATTTTCTTCTTTTTTGCTTTTTTCTTTTATTTCCATTACCTCTATCACATTTTCATTATCTTTCATGTCTTTATCATTTTCTAACAAATAATCTTTATCAAAGTTATTAATATCAAGTAATTCCTCTTTGCTGTATTCTTTCATTTCTGGGTAGTTAGTTTTTTCTTCTTTTTCTTCCTTTTTATTATTTTCAATTTTGTTTTCTTTATTATCATTTTCTATGCTGTCATCTTTATTTAAATAATCTTCATCAAAATTATTAATATCTAATAATTCTTCTTTGCTGTATTCTTTCATTTCTGGGTAGTCAATTTTTTCTTCTTGATTTTTTTCTTCTTCCATTATTACAGTATTTTCATTATCCTCTGTTTTTTCTTCATTTTCATTTAGATTTTTTATCATAGTATTTAAATCTATAGAATTATATGTTTTATTTTTCCATATATTTTCTATTATATTATCGTCTATAGAATTATTTTCTTCATCTATCACTTCTTCTAGTGTTTCATCATTATTGATATTTTCTATTCTTTTATTTAATATTTTATTATCTAATTCATCTAAAATATATTCAGCGATTTCATTATTTTTAGTATTTTTAACTTTATTTTCTAGGTAAGTATCAGGCTCAAATATGATATTTGAATTGTAATAAAATGTTCCGAAGTTTTCTATATATACATGCTCATTTTTTGATATATCTTTTATATTTTTGAAAATACTTTTATATATTGATTTCTCTAAGAAAATATTTTTTAGTTCTTTACTTTTGACATCAATTGATTCCAAAGATTCATCAAAGCTTTCATCTTCATTTGAAAAAAATATATTTTTATCTTCATCAGTACTAATTACACCAAGCTTATCCATATAAAATTTATTTCCGTTTATAATGGATAATGATATTTTATCAAAAAGTTCTTTAATGATTAAGTTGATTTCATTTTTGTCTATGTTAAATTCATTTGATATATTTTCTATTAGTGTATAATTTGTTTTAAACATGTCTTACCCGCAAAATTATATATTATTGTAGAATTATATATCAATTTAGAATAAAAAAAAGCCTAATTTATAACAAAATTAGGCCAAAATAAAATGTATATTTTTTATTTTATAGATAATCTTTCAACCATTCTTTTAATTGAGCTTCATTTTTCATACCTTCAGCTCTTTTTACAATCTCTCCGCCTTTAAATACTATCAAAGTAGGTATTGACTGAACACCATATTTTGCAGCAATATCTTCTGCTTCATCAACATTAACAGCTCCGAAATTCATTTTATCTGAATACTGATCTGCTATTTTATGTAATATAGGTGTCTGCATTTTACAAGGTCCGCACCATTCGGCAAAAAAGTCAACCAATATTGCTTTATCTCCACTGATAGAACCTTCAAAGTTATCTGATTTTAATTCTTGTACTGACATGTTTATTTCCCTCACTTATTTTATTGTTTTATTAGTATACTCTAACTTTACTAAAAGTCAATACCTTTTTTTATTTTTTTAATATACCTATATGGTGTATATGGTGCTTGACTTATTTTTATTTTTATGTATAATAAGCTATCTTATTATAAGAATACTTACTATAAGGATACTTATCATTGGAGAATCTGCATTATTTACTTATGAAAGCCAATTCTATGTTTGCTCGTAAAGTAATGTATGAAGCAAATAAGATAGGACTTACATCAGGACAGCCTAAAGTATTATATTTTTTATCCAAATTTAAAGAGGCTGACCAAAAGACAATAGCCAATTATTTGGAAATAGAACCTGCTACTGTAGGAAGCATACTTCTTGGTATGGAGAAATCTGGTCTAATAGAGAGAAAACAGCGTGAAGGAAACAGGCGTTCTCTTTATGTATCGTTAACAGAAAAGGGTGTAGAAGTTTCAAATAATATGGAGAAAATATTTGAAGATGCTGAGAATATTGCTACTGATAGATTATCAGAAAAAGATAAAGAAAAATTAAAAAAACTATTGATTGAGATGTGTAATTCATTGAAAGGAGTTTAATTATGTTTAAGAAAATTTTAGAAAAGCGTATTATAGAAAGAACTATAATACTTTTAATAGGGCTTTATATTATGTCTTTAGGTATAGCTTTTTCTATTAAAGCATCACTTGGTACTTCTCCTATTTCGAGCGTACCATATGTTACAAGCTGCATATCAGGTCTTTCTGTAGGAGAAACTACGATTCTTATTAATCTTGCATTTATATTAACACAAATACTTCTTCTTAGAAAAAAATATAATCCCTTTCAGCTTTTTCAAATACCAGCACTTATTTTATTTGGTATAATGATAGATATAAGCGGATCTTTAATAAAAAATATAACATACAGCAATTATTTTCAGCAATGGGTATTATGTTTTATTGGAATAATTTTGGTAGGTGTTGGAGTTAGTATAGAAATTATGGCAAAACTTGTAACTACTCCGGGAGAAGGTGTGGTGCTTGCTATATGCAAAGTTTTTCCTTTAAAATTTGGAAATACAAAAATTATGTTTGATGTTGTATTAGTAATGATTTCTTTAGTAACAGTTTTAATATTTTTAGGTCATTTAGAAGGGGTTAGGGAAGGTACTGTAATAGCTGCAATTTTGGTAGGATTTATAGCAAAACATTTGAGTAAGCCTTTAAAACTTTTAGAAAACAAATATTTACTTAATGAATAAATAATAATAATAAATATTTATTTAGTTTATATGAAAAGCCTTGTTTCTATTGGAAGCATGGCTTTTATTATTATATTTTTTATATATGTATTAAATATAGGCTATAAATTATATTTGTATTATTATTGTTGTATTTGAAATTAAATTTATTTTCCGCAAATAAAAAAGCCCTGTTTATTAAAAACAGAGCTTATTATTTTTATGATTTTTTATTATATTTTTTTGAATACTATAGAAGCATTATGTCCGCCGAAACCGAAAGAATTACTTATAGCATATTCTATTTTGTAATCCTGAGCAGTATTAGCAACAACATCTAAATCACATTCAGGATCTTGTTCTTCTACATTGATAGTAGGGTGAACTTTTCCTTCAATCATACTCATAACTGTAGCAATAGCCTCTATACCGCCTGCAGCACCTAGAGCATGACCTGTCATAGATTTAGTAGAGTTAATTTTTATTTTTTTAGCATTATCTTCACCTAAAGCCTTTTTAATAGCTTTTATTTCGGCAATATCTCCTACAGGAGTAGAAGTACCATGAGTATTGACATAGCTGATTTTATCAGGTGAAATTTTAGCACTTTCAATAGCTAATGACATAGCTCTTGCTCCCATAGCACCGTCTTCTAAAGGAGCAGTAATATGATTAGCGTCAGCAGTAAAGCCATAACCGCAGACTTCAGCAAGTATATTAGCATTTCTTTTTTTGGCATGTTCATATTCTTCAAGTATCAATATACCAGCACCTTCAGCAATAACAAATCCATCTCTTCCTTTATCAAAAGGTCTTGATGCTTTTGAAGGCTCATCATTTCTAGTAGATAAAGCTCTGGCATTATTAAATCCTGCTATAGTAAGAGGATTTATAGTAGCTTCAGAACCTCCTACTACCATAATATCAGCTTCATTATCTTTTATGTGTTTATATCCCAAACCTATAGAGTGGTTTGAAGAAGCACAGGCAGTAACAGTACTGTAATTAGGACCGTTCATTCCATATTCCATAGAAATAAGTCCGGGTGTCATATTAATTATCTGCATTGGTACAAAGAAAGGGGAAACTCTGCTAGGACCATCAGAAAGTATAACATTATGATTGGATAAAAGAGTAGTTATTCCGCCAATACCGCTGCCAAGAACACAGCCTGCTCTTAGAGGATCAAAGCCTGTTTTAGGTTCTATACCAGCTTGTTTAAAAGCATGATAGGCTGCATATACTCCAAAATTAATGAAAGGATCTAATCTTCTTAACATTTTTTTATCGGAATAATAATCGCCTTCTAATGGTAAAGCTTCAGCACCGATTTTAGTAATAAGCTGCTCTTTTTCTGGATCAAAATATTTACTTAATGTTTTAATTCCAGAAACTCCATTAAGTAAGTTATTCCAAAAAGTTTTAACATCATTTCCTAAAGAACTTACTATTCCAAGTCCTGTAATTACAACTCTGCGTTCACTCATATATAAAACTCCTATGATTTACAATATATTAAAAAATTTCCCGTAAAAGATTTTTATACATATCTGTTTACGGGAAAAATATAATATATTAATTATTTTTTATGTTCTTCGATATATTTAGCAGCATCTGCTACATTTTTAATTTTTTCCTGATCTTCCTGAGGAATTTTGATGTCATAACGTTTTTCTAATTCCATGATTAATTCTACTAAATCAAGTGAATCAGCGTTTAAGTCATCTACAAAAGAAGCTGTATCAGTAATTTTGCTTTTGTCTGAGATGTTTAATTGATTAGCAACAACATCTTTAATTTCATCGATTAATGCCATTTTTTAATCTCCTTAATTTTTTATAATTTATAATTTTATAATAAAGTGCCTGTTTTAAGCACATTATATACTTTAATTTATTACATTGACATTCCGCCGTCAACGGCAATAACTTCTCCAGTAATATAGCTGCTCATATCGGAAGCTAAAAATAATACCAAGTTGGCAACATCTTCCGGAGTACCTAATCTTTTTAAAGGAGTTATACTCATAATTCCTTTAACTGTATCTTCAGGAAGTACATCTGTCATATCTGTTTGAATAAATCCCGGTGCTATAGCATTTACACATATATTTCTAGGAGCAAACTCTTTAGCCATAGACTTGGTAATACCAATAATACCAGCTTTAGCAGCAGCATAATTAACTTGTCCGGCATTACCCATTTTGCCTATAACACTTGATATATTAATTATTTTTCCTTTTCTAGCTCTTAACATAGTTTTAGCAGCTTCTCTTGACATATAAAAAGCACCTGAAAGATTTGTTGATATTACATCATTCCAAGCACTATCGTCCATTTGTATAACAAGCATATCTTTAGTTATACCCGCATTATTTACAAGTATATCTATAGAGTTAAATTTTTCTATAGTTTTAGCAATTACTTCTTTGCAGGATTCGCTTGATTTTGCATCATGCTCTAATGCTAAAGTTTCTATATTGTAAGATGATTTTAACTCTTCAGCAACCTGAGAAGCCTTATCAAGATTTGTAGCTGTAACTACTATATTAGCTCCTTCTTTAGCTAAAGCTTCAGCTATTTTTTTACCTATTCCTCTGCTGGAACCTGTTACTATAGCTGTTTTATTTTTAAGATTTAAGTCCATATTTATCCTTTTTATATGTATAAAAGATACATAATAAACATATACATATATTAAAACAAAATATAATAAATTTGTCAAGCAAAAATCATAACTTTAAAATTTTCGACTTTTTTGGTTTAAAAGTCGAAGTAGTTAATTTTTACTATTAATATTTTGTATCAATTTGTATATATTTTTATAAGATGTTAATAAAATAAAACAAGAGATAAAGCTATACCCCTTGTCTTATTTATTAATTATAAAATATTATTTTTTAGTTTTTACTTCTTTTGTTTTAGTATCTTTTTTAGTTTTAACTGATTTAGATGCCTTATTATCAGATGATTTTTTTGAAGTTTTTTCACCTTTTATCATGTCCATTGCAGCATTTATTAATTCTTTAGCTTCTTTTTTAGTTTTAGCTTCTGCGATAATACGTACTATAGGCTCTGTATTTGAAGAACGTACATGAAGCCAGCCTTCTTCCAAATCTATTTTTATTCCGTCAATAGATGTTATTTTAGCTTTAGGGTACTCTTCTTTAATTTGTTTTAAGAAATTATCTTCATCAATTTTTGATACTTCTAGTTTTTCTTTTACTATCTCATATTTAGGTATTTCATTTACTAGCTCTGTTATAGTTTTTCCTGTTTTAGCCATTAATTCTAATATTAATGCTATACCCAAAAGAGAATCTCTTCCCGGAGTTACAGCAGGAACTATTATTCCTCCATTGCCTTCGCCTCCAAAGTATAATTTATTTTTTACAACATGAGAAGAAACATTTATTTCTCCTATCTTAGTACGGTCAACAGAATAGCCTTTTTCTTTTGCCAAATCATCTATCATTCTTGATGTAGATAAGTTTACTGCAGCATTTCCTTTTCCTACAAGCCATAAATATTTAGCACATAAAGCCAAAGTATACTCTTCGCTTATTATAGTGCCGTCATCAAGAACTAATGCAAGTCTGTCAGCATCTGGGTCTTGAGTAAATCCTATATTAACCTTATTTTTTTTCACTAACTCTGACAAACTCTTCATACTAGCAGCAGAAGGTTCAGCAACATGAGCAAATTTTCCAGTAAGCTCATTATTTATTGAAACCTCTTTTACTCCTAATGCTTTAAGTAGGGGAGGAGTAGCAAATAAACCTGTACCATTAACATAATCGCAGGCTACTTTAAAATTAGCTTTTTTTATTTTATCAGTATCTATCCATCTTAAAATACGTTTTATATGCTCTTCTATAGCATTATCTATTTTCTCATATGTTCCTGTTTCTAATGCTTTAACAAATCTTGAAGCCTTTTTCTCATAAAGTTTCATAAGTTCATTAACAGCTTTCTCATCTAAAAAATGTCCGCCTTTACCTATAAGTTTTAAAGCGTTCCATTCTATAGGATTATGGCTTGCAGATATCATTATTCCGCCATGTATTTTTAGTTTTTCAACCATATATAATGCTGTAGGCGTAGGTGTTATTCCTATATCTATTACATTGATACCTGATGCCATTAATGTAGAAGCAACCGCATTTAATATAGATTCTCCTGTTATTCTTGTATCTCTTGCTACTAAAACTTTTGCCTTTTTTGGAAAAAGACATGCAAATGCCGAAGTATAATCTACTATAGTTCTTATATCTAAACCATCTCCTATTATTCCTCTTATTCCTGATATGCTTGTTTTTAATGTTGGCATTTAAAACTCCTGAAAAATTATATGAATATATTATAAAATAATTAGATATAAAAGTAAAATATTTTATTTTATAATTTTTATTGATATTAGTTGGGCGTTCTATATTGAAGATTATAAATTACATTAAAATATCTTAAAAATACATCATACTATGATGATGAGTGCTGCTTAATCTGTTTATACAGTTTCGGTATTCTATTATAAGGCTTTTCATATCTGTTATATTAATATACCCGTCTGATGATACTGATACGCCTCTTACTCTGTTTAACTCTCTTTCTATAAGTTTTACATCTTTTATATTCATTAGAGTTTTTATATCATTTAATGTATATAATAAACTCACAGAATTAACATCTTCTGGAAGTATCTCTGTTTTTAGTATATAATAAAGTGTTATAAGCAGTTTTGATAATATGTCATCTACACTAAGAACCATCATTTTTAATATAGTATTTCTTATTTTTACGCTCACCATTTTTATATAGTAAAGGTTTAGCTCAGGATCATGTTCTGTAATATTTACCAATTCTTTTTTGGTTAGTACCTTTATATAAGAATCTTCTAAAGCAACAGCACAAGTTGAAAGAGGCTGATACTGTAAAACAGGCTTGTATCCGTCTATCATACTGTTTTTTGAATAAATGGCTCTTGTAACTTGCCCTAAGTTTACTATGTTATATATTCCTATTTCTCCTGATTTTATAATATAAAGTTTATTTGTGTATTCCAATTCTGTATACAAACAATATCCTTTTTTATAATAGTATACATTATCATCATTTTTTTGCGGCTCTTCTATAGGAGTTATTTCTGATAGCTTGTCTTTTACATCATCAGCATTTTCTGGAAATAGTTTTCTATATTCATTATAAAGTTTGTATGCAATATGTTTAAATCCGTTTTTATTATAAACATCTGCCATATTCATTATTTCTTCTTTTGTTCTTATATGAGAAATTTCTTTGTTTTTTGATAGCTGCATATAATATCTTCCAAGCCAAGTTTCAAACGAAGCATCTAAATTTTCAGCTATTTTTATAATTAACTCCTCATTTTTTGTTTTTATAACTTCTGCTATATCCACTTCTATAGCCTCTACATCTTCCATTGCTTTTACATTAAAGAAGTAAGGTTCATTTAATAAAATATTTACTAATCCTAAAATGTCGCCTTGTTTGAACTCTATGTTGTAGTAAAAAGTACCATATGATATGGCTTTGCCTTTTGTTATTATGTAAAATACATCTTTTGGAATTTGATCTTTAATATAAATAATAGTTGATTTTTTAAAATGAGCAGTATTATATTTGTGCATATGTTTTATCCGTAGTTATATTATTTTATTCTAATTTATTATCATTATTAGTCAATATTAGTTTTTATTTTTTATTTGCCGTATTCAATTTTTTTATGAAAATCACAGTTTACAGAATGATCATTTATTATTCCGATAGCTTCTAAGTAGCTGTATATAATAATACTTCCTACAAATTTAAATCCTTTTTTTGATAAATCTTTGCTTATAGTATCAGACAATTCATTTCTTGCAGGAAGCATACTGTCATCATCTAATTTATTATCTATTTGTTTATTATTTGTAAAAGACCATATGTATTTATCAAAACTTCCATACTCTTTTTGAACTTCTATAAATTTTTGAGCATTTACTATAAGAGCATTAATTTTTCTCTTATTTCTTATTATACCTTTATTATTTAATAGCTCTTCTATTTTTTTATCGTCATATTTAGCTATTTTTTTATAATCAAAATTATCAAATGCCTTTCTCATATTCTCACGCTTATTTAATATGCATCTCCAACTAAGACCTGCCTGCATACCTTCTAATATAAGCATTTCGAATAGTTTATTTTCATCATGGCATATTCTGCACCATTCTTCATTATGATATTTTATTTCTATATCTGTTTTAGCCCACTTGCAAATATTGTTAATATTGTTCATTTATTTTATACGTCCTAATTTTTTATTTATTCTATATTAATACTGCATTCATCATTATCTATTTTTATGTTATATAATCCTTTTTTTAAAGTAGAAGAATAATTATCCTTTTGACCGAATATATTTACTATTTTCTCTCCGTTATACTCTATAACACACCAGTTTTTTATATCGTTTATGTTAATAAAATATTCATTGCCGCTTTTGCTTATCTCTATATTTTTATAAACATAAATATCATTATTATTATCATCTCCTCTTGATGCCATAGGAGATATTCTGCTGAAATAAAGCATGTAATCTATTATCCCATCTTTTATGCTGATAACTGATTTTTTCTTTGATTCTATAAACATATTTGAATCTTCTATATTTTCCATAATAAACAAATCATTTTTTAAGCTGCTTACTTTTCTCTGAAGTTCTTCATCGGTTTGAAGAATATTTAAAAAGTTATCAGAAACTTTTATTCCATTAACATAGTTTATGATTTCTTCTTCTGTGTAATTATTTTTATCCATATATTATCCCATATTATTACAGTAAATTTTTAAAATTTTCTTTTAAATCAGTTTTAATCTTATTAATTATTTTTGTTACTGTATTGCTTGTAATATTTAAAAGTTTTGCTATAAACCCATAAGGTACATTTATTTTTATTTTGTGCAGCTTTTTTATATAATCTTGTTTTTTGCTTGCCAAATGCACAGTAAATATTCCTCTTTTATTATTTTCTTCTATCTGTGCATTAACTTTTGCTATTTTATCCTGCTGTTTTAATATATCATTATATTTATTTATATATGTTGCTCTTGCTTTTTCTATTATAGAATATGCTTCTTCATAATCTATATTAAAATATTTCATTAATGGCGATATGATAAAGTTTATAAATAATTCAAGATTATGTATAAAGAATGCTAAAGAATCTCTGCTTTTAAACTCTTTTTCTATATAATTAAATATATTTAAAGCTATTGTTTCTATATTGCCGTCATCATTATAATTTTCAATATATTCATTTATAGAGTAGGATTTTGTTTCATAAAGCACATCATGAAGAGTAATAGCCTCTCTTTCATATAATGACTTATATAAAGGAGCGTCCATTGATATTTCTTTTTTATTGTATTTTTCTTTTCTTTTTTTGAAGTCTAAAAAATTAATATAATGCGTTCTTAATGTATAGGTAAGCCAAGTAATAAATTTAGCATCAGTTTCATTGTATTTAAGTATTATATTATCTATTCTTTCAATATAATATGAATAAAACTCCAAAGCCTTTTCATGATAAGCTCCGAAAACTTTTCTAGGGTAGTTATAAATATAATTTGATAAATGTTCATTAATTTCTCTCAAAGCTATTATACTTTTTGTAGCTTTGTACTCAGAAATTTTCTTTTTTATAAACTCATCATCAATCATCTTCGTCCTCATACTTTAATATATTATAAAACATCTCTTTCATTTTCTCATCTTTTATATTTGCTTCTTTTATTACCTTATCCATCCATTCTTTATGTTCTTTAGTAGGTTCTTTACGTATATCAGATTTGTTATTTGAATTTTCAGCTGGTTTATTACTAATTTCTCCGATTCTAGTTTTTAATTCCGCTACTTCTATATTTGTTTCTTTTTTTATGTTTTTGAATATATTTGCTCTGTTCATAAATATTTCATTAGCCCATACACTATCTCTTACAGCAATAGTAAGAACTGCATTTCTAAAAAATAGAGGATAGCATATTTTGGATAAAACTTCTCCCATAATATCATTCCATTTTTGTGATATCTTGATATAGCTTGCTAAATTGATATTTTGATACAATTTATTATCAGAGTATTCTTCTAATGTATTTTTAATAGTGTGCATATACAATAATCCTAATGATATTATAATACAATAATTTTTTATATAATCAATTAATTATTAGTATTATTTTGAATATTTGTAGATGATGCAGTATTAGTTGAAATATTATTTATATTATTTGTTATAATATTATTATTTGTGATTATAGAATTAGTTATTATATTATTGGTATTGATTATGATATTGTTTGTATCTATTGTATTAGTATATATTTCGTTGGTATATATATTATCCATTTCTATTGGTTTAGCTTCAACATCTTCATCATAAGTGATATTTATATTTTGATTTGCAGATATATTTTTATTTTCTGCTGTTTCATTTACTTCAGTGTCTGTTTCAGTATTTTTTCCAGATATTCTGTTTATTATACCTTTAACTCTAACTATAGAATCTCCAAGACCTCTGTAATTAGGATTTACTTTATATGCTTCTTCGTATACATTTAAAGCAGAACTAAAATTTCTGTCTCTTTCATAAGTAGCAGCGAGATTAACCATATAAACTACATTATTAGGGCTATATACAGTTGCTTTAAGAAAAGAAGATTCTGCCTGTTTATAATCTTCTACATACAGATATAAAAGCCCTAAAAAATTATTCATATAAGCATCATTAGGGTCTAAACTTATAGAATATCTTATGGCTTCTATAGCTTTATTAGTATCCCCCAATTTATATAATGCATAACCTTTTTGAAAATGAAGTTTTGGCGAGAATCTATTAACGATTATTCCGCTTCTTGCTGTCTTAAGCATATTGGTATAATCTCTAAGATTCATATATGAGTTTGCAAGATTTTCAAAGTATTCTATTTTTAATATAGGGGAGTTTTCTATTTCATATTCAAATAGTTCAGCTGCTTTTTTATAGTTTTTAGCATTATAGTAACGGTATGCATTAGACAAATTTTTTCTATTATATTTAAATACTTCATTAGTCTGAGGGTATAATGATAATGTAATCAAAAGAAGAAGTATTAGTACTTTATTAATGTGCATCTTTTTTGAAACTTTGAAGTCTGAAATCGTTTATCATAGCATTAGCATAAGCTATAGTAGCATCATACATTTCTTCTTTAGTTTTTCCTTTAAAAAATTTGTATACTCTAGGAGACTGAACATTCAAATAGTCTGGAAGTACTATTTCTCCGTCATTGCTTGCTTTTAGGGCCAATGATTTGATATTGTTCATTTTTTCAATAAAAGCATGGAGGAAAAAACCTGATTCTTTAAGTATAAATTGTTCAGCTCTGCTTGAGTTATCTCCATTGTTTAAAGCATAAACATAGTCAGCAAATATCTGAGGGACTTTTGTTTCTCCTACAGGTATAATAAATTTTTGGAATTGATTATCATAATCTTTAATAGCAGTTTCTACAACATAGTCGCTTGCAGGTCCGCAGCAGAAAAATCTGATAACAGAGAAACAGTTATATAATTCTTTAAAAGCACCGTATAAATGTCTTATTTCATCATCAGCTTTAGAATGAATATCTTCTAAAGGATATTTTTCTGTTGCACTTCTAAATTTTTCTATCATATTATCAACTTTATTCATAAATGAGTTTTCTTTGGCCTTTTCTTCTTCTGCTTTTTTTCTTTGGCGTTCTAATTCTCTGTCTCTCAAAGTAGTTTTTATGTCTTCTAGTATTTTTATTTCTACTATTAGAAAATTTGATAAATCTTGTCTGTTTTGTAAAGCTTCTCTGTATCTGTCATTAAAACTGCTTAGATTGTATATTTTATTGCCATATTTTTCAGCACCTTGTTCATATTCACGTCTTATTTTTGCCAAGGTGGCATTAATTTCTTTGTCGCTTAAACTCGCCATTGCAGACTCCTTTAAAAATATTTCTAATTTGTCATTACAATATATCGAAAACTATTATGTAGTATATTATACAATTTTTAAAAAATAAATCTAGTATAAAAAAATATTATGCTTTATGTTTATTAATATCATGCAATATTTTTTATCTTAAAAAGCAACGGTTTGTAGTCAAACATTATTTTTTCTGATTAAGTATTTGTATAAAAAACTATTTATCTATCATTATATTTAGTATTTCAATATCTGTGCCTTTCATACCTTCTTTAGCCATTCTTCCTATGCTGTCAATAGTAGCTTCAATATTATCTTTTACAAGACCGTCTCCAGATTTGAACACTTTTCCGTCTCTTGCTAAATTATAAGCAAGTATTCCGCAGTCAAGAGCCTCTGATATTTTTGAAGCACATGAAGATTTAGCACCATCACAAACCATACCGCCTATAGTACATAAAGCATTTGTAATAGTATCGCAAATAATTTTGTAGTCAGCATTATTTAGGTATGCTATACCAGAAGCAGCACCGGTTGCAGCACAAACAACTCCGCAGAATGCTGAAAGTTTACCTATATGTTTTTTCTGAAGTATTGCAATCAAATTTGAAAGTACCAAAGCACGGTATAGTTTTTCTTCAGAGGCATTCATTTCTTTAGCATATATTATAACCGGTACAGATACAGTTATACCCTGATTTCCGCTTCCAGAGTTTGTAACTACTGGCATAGGACAGCCTCCCATTCTGGCATCAGAACCTGCAGAAGCATATGCTTTAGCTCTGTTGCGTACATCTTCACCATAATATTTTATCAATGTCTTTCCTACACCAGAACCGTAATCATTTTTTAATCCTTCTTCGGCTATTGCTGAGTTTAAATCAATTTGTCTTTTAATTGTTTCTCTAATATCTTCTATATTAACTTCATTTGCAAAGTTTAATATGTCTTTTATATTTAAAAGTTCTCTGTCATCATGTTCTTTTTGTTTTAAAGAATTATCAGCAGAGAATATTTCCTTACCATCTTTGATAATTTTTGTAATATTGGTATGAGCATTTTTTATTTCTACTAATGCAGAAGAATATTTGTATTTAGCTTCTATTATAATATGTAAATTTTCAGAACCTTCTATCAAATCACATTGACAGAAATTATTACTTATAAGTTCTTTAGTTTTTTCTATATCTTCTTTTTTAATTGAGGATAAAACTTCAAGATTTTTATTAGCATCTCCTCCAACTATACCTAAAACAGCTGCTACATCAATACCTTTTAACCCCCCCTGAGTTTGGTACAGTAACACCTTTAACATTTTTAATAATATTACCGCTGCATTTTACAGTTACAGAATCGGGCATATTTGCAAGTACTTCTCTTACCTTAGCACCAGCAAAAGCTATAGCTATAGGTTCAGTACAGCCTAATGCTGGTATTAGTTCTTCTTTTAAGATATTTATATAGCTGCTGTATAAAGTTTTATCCATATTATTTGTCCTTTCAATCAATGTGTTATGATTAGTATTATATTATTCTTTATATTCAAAATCAATATTTTTTAATAAATTATTTATTTTAGTTTTCTAAAAAATTTACGATTTATTAAAATATACAATTTATTTTATTAAAATATTATTTTTTTTATAATACTATTATTTATACTATTGATTTTTTTTTATTTTATGATATTTATAACAGATAATTTTTGAGAGAATTAAATTATGATACCTAGATTACATTTAAAAATAGTCGCAAGATTCAGAGAAGTTTTCGGACATAAAGGCGATACAAAATTATACTTTGCACCCGGAAGAGTAACGATAATAGGTGAACTTATAGATTATTCCGGCGGAGATACTATAACTACTGCTGTAGACAGGGGTACTTATATAGTTGCAAGAAAAAGACCTGATAATAAAGTTAATATATATGCTCATTCTTTTAAAGCGAAAAAGTCATTTACTTTAGATGATTTAGAAAGAAATAAAGAAGATGAATGGGCTTTATATTTTAAAGGTGTTTTTTCCGTTCTTTTGGAAAAAGAGTACAAGATACATGGTATGGATATTTTTGTTTATACTGATTTGCCTTTTAATACATCTTTGGCATCTTCAAGTTCACTGTGTGCTTGTTTAACATATGCTGCTTTGGATATTAATAACATAAAAGACACTGATGCTATAGAAATGGCTAAGCTTTCTTATGAGGCCGAAATAAAATATGCTTCTCATAGAACTTCTTTAAGCGATCATGTTACTATATTTATGTCTAAAGAAAATACATTGTTTTTCTTTAATATGAAAACACTTAAATACGAATATTTTGATTTTAATTTGGGCGACTATTGTATGGCTGTTGTAAATAGTAATAAGAAAAGAACTTCAAGCGACAGCGAATATAATGCCAGAAAAAGAGAATGCGAAAATGCATTAAAAAAACTTAAAGATAAAAAGCCGAATTTAAAGTCTTTATCCGATTTAAAGCCTAAAGATGCTGATTTTATAAAAGAAACTCTTCAAAATAAAGAGCAGAGACGTGCTTTATACGTTTCAGCAGAGCAGGACAGAGTAAATCAGGCAGTAAAAGCTATTAAAAAAGGCTCTGTTAAAGATTTGGCTAATTTGATACTTAAAACTCATGACGGATTGAGTAAATTATATGAAGTATCTACTGCTGAACTTGATATATTGGTTGAAGAATCCACTAATATGGACGGAGTTTTGGGGGCCAGAATGATAGGTACTGGATTTGGAGGCGGAGTTTTGTTATTTTTGAAGAAAACTGAAGTTGAAAATGTTATAGAAAATTTATATGCTCATTATAAAGAAAGAACAAGAAGAGATGCTGATGTTTATATATTAAAGCCTTCTAATGGTACAAGAGTTCTTCCTACTGAAGAATAATTTCTTTAAGCGATTATAAATTTATATATTATTGTTTTATTAATAATTCAATATAGTAAAGTTTAAATTTATATATTAAATCTGTATATAACTTTTTTAATATATAGCATTTAATTATATTATAATAGGAAGTGATTTTATGACATTATCTGAGATAAAAAATACGGTATCAAATATTAAGGAACAATCTGAAATATTAAGGGGGTATCTTTGACCCAGATTCTATTTATAAAAGAGTTAAAGAGATAGATGAAATATCAGCCAAAGATGATTTTTGGAACGATAATATAAAAGCTCAAAAATTGATGAAAGAAAGAATGCTTCTTCTTGATAAAATAGAGCCTGTTGAAAATCTAATAAAAAACTCTAATAATATATATGAACTTGTAGAAATGGCTATAGAGTCTAATGATATAGAAATGGAAAAAGAGCTTGAGGGCGAATGTATAGAGCTTCAGCGTGTTTTTGATGAACTTGAAACTAAAAATCTATTTTCCGGAGAATTTGACAGTAAGAATGCATATTTAACTTTGAATGCAGGTGCTGGAGGTACAGAAAGCTGCGATTGGGCTTCTATGCTTTCAAGAATGTACGTACGCTTTTGCGAAAGACATGGCTTTACTGTTGAAATTACTGATGAACTTCCAGGTGATGAGGCTGGAATAAAACAGATAAGTTTTTATGTTCAAGGGCTTTATGCTTATGGTTATCTGCGTTCTGAAATAGGTGTTCATAGACTTGTAAGAATATCTCCCTTTGATGCTAATGCAAAAAGGCATACATCTTTTGTTGCAGTTAGTGTTATGCCGGATATAGATGAGGATATTGAAGTAGAAATAAATCCTTCTGATTTGAGAGTAGATACATACAGAGCTTCCGGAGCGGGCGGACAGCATGTTAATAAAACTTCATCAGCTATAAGAATTACGCACATACCTACTAATATAGTTGTTCAGTGTCAGGCAGAAAGAAGTCAGCATAATAATAAAGATATGGCTATGAAAATGCTTAAAGCAAAACTTTATCAGCTTGAAAAAGATAAACTTGATAAAGAAAAACAAAAAATAGCTGGAGAAAAAACTGATATAGCTTGGGGAAATCAAATCAGAAGTTATGTTTTTCAGCCTTATCAGATGGTCAAAGATTTAAGAACAGGACATGAAACTGGAAATATGAACTCTGTTATGGACGGTAATATTGATGAGTTTATATCAGCATATCTTAAACAGCAAATAAAAAAATAATAGTTTTTGTATAATTAAAAATAGCAATATAATATATCATTGCTAAATAATCAAAAAAACTTTATGTTTTGTATAGTTTTGATAAAATAAATTTTACTATTTATCATACAAATAAAACTTTTATTAAATAATATTATGTTAATTATTGACATTTTTAGACATAAATTGTATAGTGTAGATAAATAAAACATGGAGAATATTATGTTAAAAAAGATTACGTTAGTAGCAGCTATGATATTAGTTTTAGCTGCTGCCATGCCGAAAAAGGCAGAGGCTGCTTATTCTGACGGTGCGGCAATAGGAGCTTCATTATTTTTTGGATATCCAAATCAAGGTTTAACTTTAGTAGGACAATTTAAAGGTGTACCTTTGATGTTTGGTGTTCAAGCTGTAGCAAATTTATTTAATAATGGTTATCAATATTTTGGTATTGGTTTGACTATGGATTGGTGGGGATTAAAAATACCTTTAGGAAGAGCAGGAGAGTCTGATGTTCATTTTTATTTAGGACCTGGACTTGCTGCTGATGCTACTTTTGGTTCATCTTATTGGTCAATTAATGCCGGATTAAGAATGCCTATAGGTTTCTCTTTCTTAATCAAACAAAAATGGGAAATTTTCTTAGAACCTGCTCCGGTTGTTAACGTTTTACATGCTGATAGTGACGGTGTATCTTTGTTAGGTATATATCTTGGAGATAGAAATGGAAATCGTTGGAACTTAGGACATTTCTTACATTTATCATTCCAGTTTGGATTTAGATATTGGTTCTAATATAAAAAATATCATTGAAATAACTAGCCTCGCTTTTTATTTAAGCGGGGCTTTATTTTTTATAAAGATAATATATTTACTTTTCGATATTATTTTCTATATTTATTAAAAATAATAATTAAATACTAATTTGGATTTTTATACTATGTTTAGAAAAACGGTAGTTTATGCTTTTATAATAATTTCTTTTTGTTCTATTTTTTCATTATCATCAAAATTATATGCCGATTATCCAGACGGAAGCAGTGCTGGTTTTTTTCTTAGATTTAGTTTTCCAAGTCAGGTATCTTTAGGGGTAACAGGAAAATTTGATGTTGTTCCTTTTATGTTCAGCGGTATATTTAATGTTGGCATATCTTCTAAAGGCTGGGCATGGATGGGCTTAAGTGCCAGTGCAGATTGGTGGGGATTAAAGTATAGACTTGGAGAGGCTGGTAAATCAGATGCTTGGCTTTATTTTGGGGCTGGTGCTGAGGCTGTTGCAGAGTTTGGTAACAATTATTGGAATATAGGTTTAGGTGTAAGAGTTCCGCTTGGTGTTTCTTTTATAGTAGACAGAGATTGGGAAATATTTTTGCAGATTGCTCCGGGACTTAATGTAATAGCTGTAGGAAGTGAGGGATTTGGTACTTTCGGCTGGTATCCTAGTCATACAGGCTGGACTTTTGCAAAATTTTTTAGATTTTCAGGTGATTTTGGATTTAGATACTGGTTTTAAATAATTTAATCCATTTTCTGACTTTCTAATAATTTTTTTATCTCTTCATTTGCTGAGTTATTTATTAAGTTTATAGCATTATTATCTATAGAGGCATTATTTATTATAAGTGTTCTGCACATTTCATAATTATTATTTTCTATTGCAATGCATAACGGAGTATATCCTTTTACTTCATCTTTTATATCAGCATATGCACCATTTGATAATAATTTTTTTACAGCATATATGTTATTATTTTTCACTGCCATATGAATAGGAGCATATCCTTTATAGATATTATTTAATTCTGACTTTGCATTTATTAGTATATTCATAGCTTCAGTATAGTTATTTTCAGCTGCAATATTTATAGGCATTGCATTATCATTGTTTAATATATTAAGATTGGCATTGTATTTTATAAGCAAGTTCATAACATTTATATATTCTTTTGATTTGCTTAAATTTATTACAGCTAAATGCATAGCCGTATTTCCATTTTTATCTTGTATATTAGGGTCAGCATTTTTTGATAGTAAAAGATTTACACTTTCAATCAGTTTATTAGAATCATTTTCTATTATGTATTGCAAAGGTGTTTTAAAATTTGCATTTGTATTATTAACATCAGCACCTAATTCTATCAATTCACTTGCTGCCTGAATAGAACCATAACCTACAGCATAATGAAGCATTGTATTTGTATCTTTTGTGTCTACATCTATACCCAAAGTTTTTACCAAATAATTTATATTTTGAGCATTATTACCAATAGAAGCAGATTTTATCAATGATATAACATCTTCACTGTTCATAAGAAGATATATATTTTTATTTAAATAAAGCTCTAATATTTTTGGGTTTGCATATTCTGAAGCTATAAACTCACTTCTTGGTTTTTCTTTCATTTGAAAATTAATATTTGCTCCAGAATCTATTAATAATTTTACACTTTCAAAGTTATTATTAATAGCAGCAATGTCCATAGCAGAGCAGTATGAAACATTTATATTTTTATTATTATTTGTGATATTTGTATTTTTGTCTAAAAGCAGGTTTAAATCAGTGTATGGAGAGTTTTTTAATGCGTTTATAGAGGAAGTTTGATTATTTTCTGCTGCTATATGCAGTAAAGGGTATCCTCTTTCATCTTTAGTATTGGGGCTTACATTTTGTGATAATAATGTTTGTATAGTTCTTACATCTCCTATTTTTACAGCATTTATCATTTTGTTTTCATTTTCAGTTACAGCGTATAGATTTATTAAGTTTATAAACATAAGAGATATTATAATTTTTTTCATTATTAAGTCCTATTAATAATATTATGTATACTAATACTATATAATAATCGTTTTTCTATTGATTTTTATTATAATTTTTTTGTGATATTTATTTTAATTTATATAAATATAAGAATAAAAATATTGAAAAATAGGAAAATATAATATATACTTATGATAATCTTTGGAGGTTTTTAAATGGCCAGTATAGAAAGAGAAAAAGCAGTAGAATTATTTAAAAAATACAATGAAGAGCAGTCCTTATTTAAACATGCTTTATCTGTAGAAGCAGTGATGAGATATTTTGCTAAAAAGTACGGCGAAGATGAAGATGAATGGGGTATGGTTGGTTTTTTGCATGATATGGACTATGAGAAATACCCAGATGAGCATTGTATAAAAGTTAAAGAGATACTTGAAGAAGAAGGACTTCCAAGCAGTTTTATACGTGCTATTCAAAGTCATGGTTATGGACTTTGTACTGATATTGAGCCTTTAAGCAATATGGAGAAAACATTATATGCTGTTGATGAGCTTGCAGGGTTTATTACAGCATGTGCTTTAGTAAGACCTTCAAAGAGTTTGGACGATATGGAAGTAAAATCAGTAAAGAAGAAATTAAAAGATAAAGCATTTGCAGCTAAAGTTGATAGAACAGTAATAAATAATGGTGCTGATATGTTAGGAGTTTCTATTGATGAACTTATTAAAGAAACTATAGAGGCACTTGTACCTATACAGGAAAGTATAGGGCTTAAGAAAATTTCCTAAATTACGGATTTTGTGCTATGAGTAAAATAAAGATATTAACAATAGTAGACATGCAAAATGATTATATGGAAGGCGGTCCTATGGCAGTAAAAGGTGCTGTAAAACTTGTACCTGTAATCAATGATCTTATAAAAAATGGGGAATATGATGCTATAATTGCCACACAGGATTGGCATCCTTCCAATCATATATCATTTGCTTCTACTCATGAAAAAGAGCCTTTTTCAAAAATAAAAGTAATAGATCAGGATACAGGAGATGAAGAGATATTAACTCTTTGGCCTCGTCATTGTGTTGCAAGAACTTACGGTTCGGCTATAGTTGACGGTCTTAGAAAGAAGAGAGACTACATATATGTTCAAAAGGGGGTTGACCCTGATGATGAGGGTAACTCTGGATTTTCTTATATGCATAAAGAGTTTATCGATGCGGCAAGAGAAAATAAAGAAACGCTGATACTTGATTTTGTAGGTGTTGCTTTGGATTACTGCGTATTTTATACAGCAAGAGATACTGCAGAATATGTAGCTTCTATTGATGCCGAGTATTTAGTCAGCGTTAATGTACTTGAATATGCATCGGCTGCTGTTAATCCTGACGTGATAGAAGGGCTTTATTCATCATGCCCTCTTATTAATCTTAAAAAGGTTAGACTGTGAATATTATTAGGCTTGATAAAAAAGAAGATTCTAAAAAAGCCTATATTTATAAAAGTCCTATAGGGGATTTAATAATTACTTCTGATGATGACTGTCAATATATTACTTCATTAACATTCGATTTAAATGATAATCAAACTATTATAAAAGATGAAGAACCTGCCATTATAAAAAGAGTAAAAAAAGAACTTGATAATTACTTTACTAAAAATAGCAGAACATTTACTATAGATTTAGGAGTGTATGGTACTGATTTTCAATATAATGTTTGGATTGAAACTTCAAAAATACCTTTCGGAAAAGTTTTGACATATTCTGATATAGCAAAAAACATTTCAGATAAAAAGGGAAGCATATCAAGGGCTGTAGGCACAGCCGAAGGAAAAAATAGTATAGCTATTATAATACCTTGTCATAGAGTTGTAGGTTCTAATAGAAAATTAACTGGTTATGCCGGAGGATTAGATAAAAAAGAATATCTGCTTTCTCATGAGGGATTTAATATAGTGGGGTTTAAGATTATTCCTTAATTATTATTTATATTATTTATAAAAGAGGTTGTTTTTTTTAATGCTTAAAAAGACTTATAAAACCAGCAGGCTTTTTTTAGTTCAGCCAAATATAAATATGGCAGAGAGTATAACCGATTTCTACAGCAGAAACAGAGATTTTTTTGAAAAATTTGACCCTCAAAGACCAGAAGTTTTCTATAAAATTAATACTCATAAAAATATTATAAAAAGAGAACTTGAAGAAATTAGAGCAGGAAGAATGCTTAAATTTTGGATTTACAAAATAGAAGATAAAAAAAGAATTATAGGAATGATTAATTTTACTAATATATTTATGGGCACTTTCTTATCATCTACTGTGGGTTATAAATTAGATGAGTTTGAACAGCATAAAGGTTATATGACAGAAGCTTTAAAATCAGCAGTAATAATAGTTTTTAAAGAGTTGAAACTTCATAGAGTGGAAGCCAATATTATGCCTCATAATAAACCTTCATTAGAATTGGCAAAAAGATTGGGGTTTGAATACGAAGGACTTGCAAAAAAATATTTAAAGATTAATGGCAAATGGGAAGACCATGTTCATATGACTATAATAAATGATGAGGTATAATATATTTATAAGTTACTGTCTTATTATATATAATTAAGTCTTTTGCATATATTTGCAATATAAATAAAATTAAGTGTCGGGGAGTTATATATTATACTTTACTTACTGTAATATTTTTTATTCTTTTAGCAATTATAGTATATATTAGAGCAGATATCAATCTCTGATTATTATGAAAATGTGTGTATTCTTTTTATTTTTGTTTTAGGATTTCTACACCTCTGTATTCTTTATCATAAAGATTAATAATTAAATTAATGACTTCCTCATTATTAAAATATTAGGTGAAGTTTTCGGTTTAGTTGTTAAATTAGAAATAGTTACAGTAGTTTGATATTTGCTGTACAAATTATAAAAAGTAGATATAGAATATTTTTAGTTTTTAATGTTTACTGAACTATAAATAATTTTAATTCTGTAGTATATGGTTTGTTCATTTTTATGTCAAAAATATTAGTATACTGCTTTTTTAAACTAAAAAATGTACAAAACTCACACTCCTAAATAATAAATAAAATTAAGTATATTGATTTTTATAAAAAATATTATAAAATCTTTCAAATTAAAATTTAGGAGATATTATGAGAGCAGCACAGATTGACAGATATTCAAAAGATATTGATATAAAGATTAGAGATATACAAATACCAGAAATCACCGATGATGAAGTATTGGTTAATATAAAGGCAGCAGCAGTAAATCCGCTTGAAATATTAATATTAACAGGCAGTGTAAGACTTATACAGGATTATAAAATGCCTCTCACATTAGGAAATGAGTTTTCTGGTGTAGTTGAAAAGATAGGTAAAAATGTAAAAGATTTTAATGTAGGCGATAAAGTTTATACGCGTATGCCTATACAAAAAATAGGTGCTTTTGCTGATTATGCGGCAGTAGATAGTAAGTTTTTAGCTCCTATGCCTAATAATTGCAGTTTTATTGAAGCGGCAGCAATACCTCTTACAGCACTTACAGCGTATCAGGCACTTAAAGAAGAATTAGAAGCCAAAACTGGCGATACTGTTTTAATAACAGGAGGTTCTGGAAGTTTTGGGGAAACGGCAGTTCCTATTTTTAAATATTTCGGTCTTAATGTTATTGTTTCTGGTAATGAGAGATCAAAAGAGCATTTTATAAGTTTGGGTGCTGATAAATATATTGATTATCGTAAAGAAAATTATTGGGATTTAGTTTCAGAAGCTGATTATGTTATCGATACACTTGGTGCAAAAGAGTTTGATAAAGAGTTATCAGTGTTGAAAAAAGGCGGGCGTATTTTGAGTTTGAGAACAAGTCCTAATAAAAAATTTGCTCAAGTTAATCAATTTCCTTTCTTAAAAAGAACTTTATTTTCTTTGGCAGGCTCTAAATATGATAAAAAAGCTATGAAAGAAGGAAAAGAGTATAGATTTATGTTTGTAAGAGCTGATGGAAAACAGCTTAAAGAGATTACAAAAATAGTAGAAGAGAAAAATATAAAGCCTAAAATATTTTCTAAAGTATTTAATATTGAAGATACAAAAGAAGCTATTGAAACTATGGCTAAAGGCGGTATAGAAGGTAAGATAATCATATCTATGTGATTGTTTTTAATAAAAAATTAAATAACTTGCTGCAGTATAATTAAAGAAAACTACATAAAATTATATTGTAAAGCAAGTTTTTAAATAGCCGATAATTTTAGCGAATAATTTTATTTACAGCAAGGAGGCGTTAAAATTATGGGAGTCAAAAAGTATTTCTTTTTATTGCTAGTATTATTGGCAATGAATAGTATATATGCATTTGCAAATCAAAATATTATCAGAGTACAATTAACAGATGTAAAAGCTCCGTATACTATTAATATCAAAGGTCCTTATAAAGCGTACAATTACAAATATGAAAGTGAAATAATATCGGCTCTAACTAATGAAACTGTAATGGTCGTAGAAAACAGATTAGGTTTAAAAGTTAATGAAGTAGGTGTTTATAAAGAAGGAATAGTATTTGAAACAGCTGACGGATTTACTTTGAACGGAAAGGAATATTATGGTTCTTTAATGTTTATTCCATATAATGATACTATGATAGTGGTTAATGAGCTTAATATTGAAGACTATGTTAAAGGTGTTTTACCTCATGAGATGTCTCCAGATTGGCCTATGGAAGCATTGAAAGCTCAGGCAGTTGCAGCCCGTACTTATGCAATGTATCATATATTAAAAAATGCCAATAAACTTCCTTTTGATGTTGATAATACTACAAAATATCAGGTTTATAACGGCAAAGAAAAAATGAATTGGTCTGTTGAACAGGCTGTTGACAGAACAAGATATGAAATTGCTGTTTATAAAGGCAAAGTTATAGCTACGTACTTCAGTGCTTTATGCGGCGGACATACTGACAGTGCTGAAAATGTATTCGGTGTAGCTGTACCTTATTTGGAAGGTGTTTCTTGTCCTTACTGTAATGCACAGATTAAACCTTGGACTAATGCTTTAAGCTATAATGAACTTAATAATGACTTAGCTAATTATTCTGTACATGCAAGTGAAAAATCTTCTATTGGTATTAGCACTGATCCTAAATCTGGAAAGGCTACTAATATTAAAATAGATGACAGCGATATTACTTCAAGAGATTTCAGAAGCACACTTTCTCCTAAACTAGTACCATCACTTAATTTTACTATTAAAAAAGTGGATAATGGTATAATAATTACTGGTAAAGGAAGCGGACATGGTGTAGGTATGTGCCAATGGGGTGCTTATGGTATGGCTCAGGTTAAAAAAGACTACAAAGAAATTTTGAAGTTCTATTATAATGGTATTGATATTGTTGATTATAATAGAGTTAATAAAGAGTTTGAACCTGATGTTTGGGGAAAATAAAATTTATAACTAGATAAAATTAAAGGCTTGTATTAATTAATTTTAATGCAAGCCTTTTTTATTTTTATGAGTTATATAATAAAATTATTTCTTTACCAAATTATATAATAAATTAACTTCCTTAATTTTTGTAGAATAAGGCGGATATTTAGTTTTTACCTCAAAACCATATCCTTTGGTTAAAACGGTTGTTTCTTTTGAAAAACATTTAAAGCTATAATATCCATGATAATTACCCATTCCGCTGTTTCCAACTCCTCCAAATGGAGCATTAGAATTTAATATATGGGTTATAGTGTCATTAACAGAGCAGCCTCCATAACTTATTTTCTCTATAAAATAATAATTAAAGTCAATATCTTCAGAAAATATATACATAGCAAGAGGATTAGGACATACTTTTTCTATTATATCTCTGGCTTCTTCTTTTGTTTTATAATAAAGTATTGGGAAAATGCTGCCGAATATTTCATCTTTTATAATATTAGTTTCTAAATTTTTAGGTTCTACTAATGTTATAGAAATAGATAAATTATTATCATCATATTCACCACCGTAAATAATTTTTCCGTCATTTAAATATGATTTTAATCTTTTATAGTGATTTTCATTTATTATTCTATGAAGCTTTTTTTCATCATTAAATAATTTTATTTCATCATTAAATGCTTTTAAAAATCTTTCTTTTAAGTCTTCTCTTATAAGTATATAATCTGGAGATACGCAAGTTTGACCCGAGTTTATAAACTTACCCCATATAATTCTTTTTACAGCCTTATTAAAATTATTTCCTTTAATATCATCAATTATAACAGGTGATTTTCCTCCAAGCTCTAATGTTACAGGGGTGAGAAACTCTGAAGCATTTGACATAATAATTTTCCCAACTCTTGGAGAACCTGTAAAAAATATTTTGTCGTATTCTATTTTGCTTACATTTTCTGGAGGTATACTTTTATCTACAACGGCAATATATTCTTCATCAAATGTATCTTTAATAGAATTATATATTACATCATAAACAGTAGGCGTTAATTGAGAAGGTGCTATTATAGCGGTATTTCCAGCTCCTATTGCCCCTACAAGCGGAAGAAAGGTTAATTGTATAGGGTAATTCCAAGGCGATATTATTAATGATACTCCGAATGGTTTATTTATTATAGTTGTTTTTGAATCTATAGTTACCATATTTCTTTTTGCATTTTTATTATGCATCCATTTTTTTAGATTTTTTATGAATGTTTTAATCTCTTCCATCACAAAAAATAATTCTGTACCTATAGCTTCAAATTCTGACTTCTGCATATCTTTATATAGAGCATCTATAATATCTCTTTCATATTTTATGAGCATTGATTGTAATTTTTTTAACTGTTTTATTCTAAAATCGTATGATAATGTTTTTGAACTTTTAAAAAATTGTTTTTGTTTATCTCTTAATTCTGTTAAATTCATTTTTCCTCCGTTTTTTGTTTAAATATATAAAAAATAATAAGAAAATTACATACTTTTTTATAAAATTTTAATTAAATATATAATCATCATAGTAAGTCAAAATGTAAAATTTGTTTGCAAAAAATGAAAAAAATAATAAAATAATAATTGCTATATAAAAACTATTTTTGATGAGGTTCAATGAAAAATCAAATTCTTCATACATTTAATAAAAGAGTATTATTATTCGCTGTTTTTTTTGAAGTTATTATTATCATAATGACTTCTATGTTAGATGCGAAGGGAATATCGTTAAAAGAAAATATTATATCAAAAAATAAAATTAATTACGGAACTGCTTTAGAACTTTATAATAGAGAAAAGTATTTAGAGGCTTACAATCAATTTACAAATATAATGAATACAGAAGAAGATTTGCTTATAAAAGATTATATTATATATTATGGAGCTAAAAGTGCATTATATACCAATATGTATAATGAAGCTATAGATTTGTATTCATTACTTATGAAAGAGTATCCGCGTTCATCTTTGTATCCTTATGCCGAGCAGTATAAGGCATTGGCAGAGTTTTATAGAGATGATTATCCAGTGAGTAATTTTTTTAACAGCAAAGCACAAAAATGGATTAAAGAGTTTGTAGGTATTAGAGCATTGAGAAATACTGATGATACCAATAAGGCTAAGATGATAGCTTATGAGCTTTTAAGCAGATTTTTAAATAGAGAAGCTATTATATATTATAATAATAATTATGAAGAAGATATAATGTCATTTGATAATGATTTGAAATATAAGGTTTCTACAGAGCTTTATGAGGCTGGGTATAGAAAAGCATCTTTACAATATTTTGAATATTTTTATGATAATAATTTATATAAAGCCAATTCAACATACTATATGGCTAGAATAAAACAGCAGGCAGGAGACAGAGAAGATGCGGCAAAATTATTTGATGAGTATTTGTCAAATGCCAATAATAAAACTCATAGAAGGTTAGGACTTTATTATTCTGCTGATAATTATAACAGATTAAAAAACTATGATAAATCGATTGAACTTTATAATACTTTTTTGAAAGAATATCCAAGAGATGATTATGTACCTAGAATATATAATAATTTTGTGAATGTAAGTTTAAATAGAAATAATCTGGTTCAGGCAAAAACTTATTTAACAAATGTTATGAAAAAATTTCCTAAAAGCTGGCAGACAGAACTTGCTTTAAAATCGTATTTAAGAAAATCATTCAAACTTAAAAACAAAACAGAAACTTATTTTGCAACTAAAGCTTTGGAGGATAGATACCCTAGTTTCAGGCATGATTTTGCTTTATCTTGGAATATGTGGACTGCTGAAGAGTTTGGAGATGATGAGAAAAGAGATGACTATATAATGAAAAGCCTTTTAAGCAGTAAAAGCCATTATTTTATTAAAGGAGCATTGAGTCTTGCAAGCGATGAAATGATTAGTAATGTAAAACTTAGCAATACTTATTATTTAAACGAAGCTAAAAAATATTATGCTGATTCTAATTTTACTAAATCTATGGAGATGCTTAATAAAGTGCAGTTTTTAACTTATGCATCTACAGGTAAAGAAGATAAAACAGAAAAAGAGGCTAGAAGTATAGCTAAAAATATACTTATGCAAAGCAGATTTGTAAAAGAGATGTATTCTAAAATGAGTGAAAATGATCTCTTTAATGAACTCTCTCTTCAAACTAGAAGGGAAGTTAATAAAGCTATAGTGCTTTATTATTACGGAGATTATGATAATGCATATACAGAGTTCGATAAAGTATTTAAGAAAACTCAGGTAACATATCCTTTATATTATTTTGCTGAGAAAATATTTATAAGTTCTGAAAATACAAAAAGGCTTATGCAGATATCGGCCAATATAGGAAAATATTTTGGATATCCATATTCAGATAATACAGATTTACTACCAGATGAGCTTAGAAGAAAAGTTTATCCTAGATATTTTGATGAGTATGTAGTACCAGAGGCTAAATATTATAAAATAGAGCCTGCATTTGTATACGGCATAATGAGAGAAGAGAGTTTATTTGATCCTAAGGCTAGGTCTTGGGTTGGTGCTATGGGGCTTATGCAGCTTATGCCTACAACAGCAGCAGCTGAGAATAAAAAAGCAAGATATAGATATGATCCTTTAGATTTAACAGACCCTAAACAAAATATTAATCTTGGAGTTTCGCATTTGGGCTGGCTTTTCAGCAGTCAGAAAGCAAGCAATTATATACTTGTAGCAGCAAGCTATAATGCAGGTTCTGGACGAGGAAGAAGGTGGAAAGCTGAATACGGAACTAATAATATGTACCGTACTGGAAGATTTATTGATATAGAAGAAACTGAGTATTATGTAGAGCGTGTTATAAAGAGTTATGAGTTTTATAGTAAGTATTATAAGGATTAGAGTTATGATATTATTTTATTAGTTTATGTTATAAAATCAAATAACAAAGCTATGTTATAAATATTAGACTTGTTTCAAAACTACTTGACAAATAATTTTATGCTAAATTATATAATATTAGTTATTGTGTAAATTGTATGTTTTACATGTTGTATAATTTATCGCTTTAATATGTAAATATGTAGTCTTTCGCTGCCGACACCACAGGTGGACTCCGTCGGCACACAGAGTGAGGCGTACTTCGTATGGGGCACGCCACAGGACTTCCTACGGTCGCAAAAGAAGAGGGGTGCGGTACGACTGTGTGCTTCGCAGGGCTAGTCCCCGCAATTATAAAAAAAATAGTTTTGAAACAAGTCTATTAAAATGTTTTTCTATCAAGTAAAATAATAATTATATTTGTATAAAAATTACAGGGTATTAGCATTAAAACTAATACCCCGCATTGTATATGGGATGGAAAGTAAATCAATCGTCGAATTTTTGTCCTATAAGCTGACCGTCTGAAGATATATAAAGCTCCATCATATTGTTAAGCTTTATTTCATAAGTTCCCCATTTTTTTTCGGCACTAATAATTACCGTATTTGGGTATGTATTTCGTATGGTGTTTGCTACATTAGCAGGAAAAACATTGTATGGTATTCCTATATATTCTGCGTCTATCTCCACCCAATCACCATTATATAAGAAGTCTATTTTTATTCCATTAGAAAGTTCAACCTCATATTTTCCATCATCGCTTTCTACATACCATATCTGAGCATCAGGAAATGCTTGAGATATGAACTGCTTGGCATTATTAGGAAGAGATTCTGGAGAAACAACCCAATCAGCAAATAAACTACTAGAGGAGATTATTATAACTGTTAATATGATTTTTAGTATTTTCATAAATAACCTCCTCTTTTATTTATAGTTATATTATAACATATTTATAATTTTTGTCAATATTTTTTACAAATAATTTACTTCTTATTTACAAGCATTTTTATTTTTTAATAATTTATTACATAATTATCGTATATATTTGTAATAAATTAAAAAAATACCTCTAATATAAAATTATTAGAGGTATTTTTTATTATTGCTAATAAAAATTGTTCGCTAAAAATATATAGCAAATGAATTTACTATATGCTTACAATTTTTATATTTTGCTTTCTAATATTTTAAAATTATTATTCTTGATTATTATATCTTTTTATATACAAAACTGTACTTATAATAGATATTACTATAAATATTACCCAGCATATTATTGTACTGTAAGCATATTTCATTGAAGGAGTAAATTCAAATACTACATTGTTATCTCCAGCTTCTACATAAACCCCTCTAAATAGTAAATTAGCATTTAATAACTCTTTTTTATCTCCATTAACAGTAACAGACCAGTCATTATTATAACGCTCTTTTGATACAAGTACACCAGCATCTGGAGTTTTTACATTAAATACTATTTTATTGTCAGTTTCTTCAAGCATTTCCACACTATGAATGGATTTAGGATTATTTAATGTTATATTATTATTTGAATTATTTAGTAAAACAACTTCATTTGCCAAATTAAAATTAGGCATAGTTAATCTTCCCAAACCATCATTAAAATCTTTGGCATTGTAAGCGTTATTAACAAACTCGTATTTATTTCTGTATCCTTTAAGTTCATACAATACAGCAGCAGAAAATTGGTCCTGATACTCTGTTATCTTTGTTAAGTCATTTGAAAGAACAGATTGATCCAAATATGTAGGGCTTAAAATATATCTTACTCCAAGTAAATCCATAAGTCTAGGCTGATATCCCACATAATCATTTATTCTGAAAGATGCAAAAGTATCTGTTATATCTTTTGAAAGCCTACTTGCTGCAGGAGGTTCTGTTAATGGTATATTGTAGTAAGGCATTGTATGAGTGGTGTATCTGTATAAATACGGTATCAATATAGGCATTGTAGTTTTGTTGCCGCCTTCTCTTAATATATGATCAACTATTGGAGTAGATTTATACATTTGATTATAATTAGATTTTACTATAAACATATTTCCGCTTTGAGTTAAATCCAAAAATAAAATAGCTATAAACATATAAGGCAGATATTTATAAAATAGATCTTCTTTATTAGCAATAATAACATACAAAAATACTATAATGCTTCCTATTATAAGGAAACCTATATGTCCTAGATCATATACAGAAAATAGTATAAAACATATTAGAGGAAGTATTACAGCAAATTTATCTTTTATAGTTATTTCTTTTAATGATATAGAAGTATTAACTAGTAAAAGTGCAGTTGTGGATATAAGTGCCAATCTTATAAAAGACATAAATATATTTTTTGATATTAAGGCAGCATTAGCTTCTTTCCAATCAGTAACGAAACTATTATATATTAATCCGTTAGTAAGTATAGTTATTAATGCCAATACTATAGAAAGAATTGCTATTATATACATTATCTTTTGAGCTATATTTATGTATTTGTAGTCATCTTCCAAATATTTAAGTAGTCTGTCTTCTTTTTTAGCATCTATTGCTTTGAATATATAGTCGGCTGCAAATGATGCTATTACAGCAAATGGTATTGGTATAATTTCTATAAATTTATTTGGATTTCTAGCATCTTGGAATATTGGTATTTGAAATAATGCTCCGTATATGATAGGAAAATATCTACCGAAACTTGCTATTAAGAAAAATAATGCTGCGGCAATCCAGAAATATTTCTCTTTATATTTTTTCTTACTTATAAAAACTGCAAATATTATAAATAGGAAAGTAATATATCCAATATTAGCAGCTGTAAGTGAGAAGTTAGAAGTTTTAGGCTCTCCCGGCATATTGGCTATTCTTCCCCAATAAGGGTGAGTTTCACTTCCAGAATAGTATCCGAAGAATCCGGGCATAAAAAATCCTAATACTTCTTCAGGTGGGTATGACCATCTTGTAGCCCATTCCCATAATTGTTTTTTGTCAGTAACTCCAGCAGCTCCCATATCCTGAGTGTTTCTTGTAATCATTATTATTTGTATAGACATTAAAAAAGAAAATACTGCTACTAATGCAAATTTTATACATAAGAGAATTATTTTTTTAAAATCTTCTTTTAAAAAAACTATTAATTTTTTATCATTCTTTTTGTTATAAAGAAGGTATAAAAAATAACATGATAAAAATAAAGCGAAATACATAGCAACATCCAAAGCACCACCCAAAAATGCAATACCTAAGAATGCACCTGCAAAAAAGAAATGAATCCACTTTTCAGTATTCATAGCCTTTGATAAAAAATATAGTACAAAAGGAAAATAACAGTAGGTTTCAAATTTACCTAAATGACCAGGTAGTATCAAAGTTATAATAGCATTAGAAAACATTAAAGCAACAGCCCCGAATATTGCCGCTTTAATAGATAATTTTTTTTCTCTCAAAAATAAAAATAACCCGTATCCCATTACAGTTATATGAAATATTATTGTAATCTGCGGATATATTTCTGTTGGAAAAATAGCCATAAATAAAGATTTTGGGTGTATTGGTACTGTTGAAGAAGAGGCTATTGTAAAATAAGCATTGTTCCAAAAATATAAATTCCCGCTTAATATGGCATCTTTAATATTTTTTATATCCCAAAGAATAACATCTCCCATTTGAAGATATGAAAAAGTTAAATTGCTGTAAAAAAATAGTATAGATAATAATAAAAATATAATAGGGTATATAATTTCTTTTTTTAATGATTTCATTATTTATATATTCCTTATTTTGATGATGATTTTATTGAAAGCATTTTATAAATAATATATAAAAGATGATGTATTGTCAAGGAGTTTTGTATTAAAATATTTTTTATAAAAGTGAGTATTAAGAAATTAAAAAACATATAAAAAAGGTATTAACTTAGAAATTAAGATAATACCTTTTGAGTTTCTTTAATTTATGTTATTTTTATTTGTGATTATTATTTTACAGGATTTAAATATCCCCAGTTATCACCTTTTTGAGTAGTATCCAAATCATTTTCTGTCATATGAGGGTATTGATTCCAGTCAGCATTTTCCGGCTCATTACTATTTTCATTAACAAATACTGTTATAGATATTCTATATTTTTCTGTCCAGCTTGTACTTTTATATCCGTCAAGAAAATAAACATTATCGTTTGGAGCAATTATCATCAAAATACCATATATTTTTTCTATTTTATCTGATGGTTTATCAAATAACATATCACTCGGATCTACCTCTTCGTAGTATAATCCTTTATCCTCTCCTAGATATTTTACAAATGTCCATCTTTTTTCCCCATTTACTTCTATATTTCCATTTGAATCAAATTCATAATTTACATTACTATTTTGAATATTTCTTCCAGAAACTTTATCTAGCCATTCTTTATTATTATCAGTTGTTGAAGTTCCGTTTTGGTTTTCTTGCTCTGTATTACTGCTTGATGAATTATTATAGCTTGAGCCTGTTTTACTAGTATTATTACATGATATGCTAAATATTAATATCAGCATAAAAATTAATATTTTTTTCATTTATTTATCCTTTATCATATTAATATTTTAAATATAAAAAATACATAAGAAAAAGCAATTATTTTTTATTTTAATGTAAATTATATAAAAATATTCTTATTTTTGAAATTAAATATAAAAAAATTGTATAAATATTACTAAATATAGTATTGTAAAAAAAAATATATATAATATAATAGTATAAGGATTTTTTAGATACTATAGTATTGTATTTTTAATTTTAAGGAGAAGTTATACTATTATGAAGGATAAGACTTTTTTGATGATACCGGGTCCTACACCAGTACCTGAATCAGCATTAGTAGAAATGGGAAAACACCCTATGGCACACAGAAGCAAAGAATTTTCAAACATACTTAAAGAAGTTTATGAAGATTTAAAATATGTGTTCCAAACAAAGAATGATGTATTTTTATTTACAGCAAGCGGAACAGGGGCAATGTGTGCTGCTTTGGAAAACCTTATTAATGAAGGTGATAAGGTATTGTGTTTGTCTATTGGTAATTTTGGAAGCAGATGGTCTAAGATTGCTGCAAGCAGGGGAGCCGTTGTAACAAAAATAGAAGTTGAAGCAGGTCAAGTGATAAAACCAGAAATTCTTGAAGAGGCTTTAAATAAAGATAAAGATATAAAAATAGTAACACTTACTCATAGCGAAACTTCAACTGGTGCTGCTAATGATGTTAAGACATTATGTTCTATAATAAAGAAACATGGTGCTGTATCTGTAGTTGACGGCATAACAAGTTTATGTGCTATGGAGTTTAAAACAGATGAATGGAATATTGATGTTGCTATATCAGGTTCTCAAAAAGGATTTATGGTAGCTCCGGGTCTTTCATTTTTAACAGCAAGCGAAGATGCTTTTAAAATGCATGAAAAATGTAAATATCCTAGCTTTTATTTTAATTGGACAGAGCATAAAAAATCTTTAGCTAAAGATACTACACCTTTTACACCTGCTGTTAATTTGATAGCTTCTCTTCATACAGCTTTAAAAATGATAAAAGAAGAGGGTATTGAAAATGTTAATAAAAGACATAAGAAACTTTCTCTTGCTTTAAGGGCTGCTGTAAAAGCTATAGGATTAAAACTTCTTGTTGAAGATGACAGTAATGCAAGCTATGCTATAACTTCAATACTTCCTCCAGAAGGAATAAGCGTTCCAGATATAAGAAAAACTCTAAAAGAAGATTATGATATTATAGTAGCAAACGGACAGGGTGCTTTGGAAAATAAAATATTTAGAATAGGCAGTTTAGGATATGTATGCGAACGTGATTTGATAATGGCGGTTGGTGCTTTGGAGGCTAGTTTGGTTAAACTTGGTTATAAGTTTGAACTAGGAAGCGGAGTTAAAAAATTGATAGAAGAATTAAATAAATAATAAATATTTTGAATTGTTTTATATATTCTAATATAGTTAGTAATAATTATATTAGAATATTTTATTTTTTAGTAATAATAAAAAGCTAGAAAGACTGTATTGATAATTCGCCTAAGGCGGACAAAGTCATTATTGAGGAATTTATAGGCTTTTTCGAGCGTAACAACAATAGGAGATGATATATGAAGGTTTTAATAACTGATAAGGTAAATGAATGTGTAAAGGATATAATAGCTGATGTTTCTGAGGCTGTATTTCTTCCTACAATGAGTGAAGATGAACTTGTAAGTATTATAGGTGAGTATGATGCTTTAATGGTTAGAAGTCAGACTAAAGTTACAAAAAGAATTATAGAAGCTGGAAAAAATTTAAAGATTATAGGACGTGCTGGTGTAGGAGTAGATAACATCGATGTAGAAGCTGCTACAGAAAAAGGTGTAATAGTAGTAAACTCTCCAGACGGAAATACCATTGCTGCGTCAGAACATACTATAGCTTTAATGCTTGCCGTATCAAGAAATATAGTTCCAGCTGCTGTATCAACCAAAGAAGCTAAATGGGAAAGAGATAAGTTTACAGGTAATGAACTTTTTGGTAAAACTTTAGGAGTTATGGGATTTGGAAGAATAGGAAGAAAGGTTGTTCATATTGCTTTGGCTATTGGAATGAAAGTATTAGTTTATGATCCTTTTGCTACTGAAGAGATTGTACAAAAGTCTGGAGCTATTTATGAGACCTCTTTAGATGATTTTTTACCAAAACTTGATTATTTATCACTTCATATACCTAAAACTCCAGAAACTAATAATATCATAAATAAAGATAATATGAGCAAAATGAAAAATACTGCTATAATTATTAACTGTTCAAGAGGCGGACTTGTTAATGAAGAAGATTTAAAAAATGCATTGGAAAATGGAACTATAGCAGCTGCAGCAGTAGATGTTTTTGTAAATGAACCTAAAATAGAAACTTGTCCTCTAACACAGTATAAAAATAATAATTTAATACTTACTCCGCATCTTGGTGCAAGTACAAAAGAGGCTCAGATAAACGTTGCTTTAGATGTTGCTAAACAAATAAAACAGGTACTTTCTGGAGGATATACAGAATCAGCAGTTAATATACCTTCTCTTAATCCAGAGAAACTAGAACCAGTTAAAGACTACATGAAAATAGCAGAAAATGCCGGAGAGATGATAATGCAGCTTGCTAATGGTAAAATAAAATCATTAGAGATAACTGCTCAAGGAGATTTAATTGATTTAGATATTCAGCCTCTTGAAGTAGCTATACTAAAAGGTGCATTATCTTATATGTTCCAAGATGTTAATTATGTTAATGCTCCTTATCTTGCTAAGCAAAGAGGAATTGAAGTAAAAACTGTTAAATCAGAAGCTCCTTCTACATTTACTGGAATACTTAAAGTAAAATTAATTACGGATAAAGATGTAACAAGCGTATCAGTTTCATTAATAGCTAAAAATATTGCGAGAATAGTAAAACTTAATGATTATGATGTTATAATTAAGCCTCAGCCTCATATATTGGTTGTTCCTCATATAAACCAGCCTGCTATGATAGCTAAAGTTGCAACTTTGCTTTCAGCTGATGGTATTAATATTGGTTCTATGAGTGTATCAGAAAATATTAAAGGAAGTAATATGTCCATAATGGCTATAAATGTTGATAGAAGTATAGGAAATGATGTTATAACAAAAATTTCTAACATAGAAGGTGTTCATGAGCCTAAATATGTAAGACTTGCAGCAGAGTATACTTTATAAAATATAAGGATAAATAAAATGAAATTAGCAGTTTTTGATTTTGATTCTACTTTAATGGACGGAGAGACTTTAGATATCATTGCAAGAGAAACCAATTTTGCAGATAAAATTTCCGATATTACAGCAAGAGGAATGAGAGGGGAGATTGATTTCTTTGAAAGTCTTCAGATGAGAGTATCTTTGCTTAATGGAATAAAATTAGAAACTGTTAATGAAATTTGCAGTTCTCTTCCTGTAATGAACGGGGCTAAAGAAACTATTGATGAGCTTCATAAAAAAGGATATAAATGTGTATGCTTTTCTGGAGGATTCAAAAATGCTACTGTTTTATTTGCTCAAAAACTTAATTTAGATGCTGAGTTTGCAAATATTTTTCATGTAAAAGACAATGTACTTACAGGAAAAGTAGGCGGAGAGATGATGTTTTCTGACAGCAAAGGAAACATGCTTTTAACTCTTCAAAAACTTCTTAATGTTTCTTATGATGATACTTTAGTAGTTGGTGATGGGGCTAATGATTTGAGTATGTTTAAGTATGCTAAAAATAGGGCAGCTTTCTGTGCAAAAGAAGTTCTTAAAAAAGAAGCTAACATCATAATAGATAAAAAAGATTTAAGACTTATATTAGATAATATTTAATTAAAAATTAATTGTTTGACAAAAAGTTTAAAGAGGCTTAAATATTTTAAGTCTCTTTTTTATTTTTTAATTGAGATAAATATAATATATCAGATTAATCATTCTTGTTTTATAAAAAAAGGAGCTATATATAAAATAAAGCTCCTTTTAATTTTTCATTATTAATTTTTTATTAACTATATTTTAATAATTATCTTTTATCCATAGTAATAAACTCTTGAGGCTCTATAACATTTTTATATGCAGGTCTTATTATTCTTCTGTCATCGAAATTAAGCTCTTCTATTCTATGTGCACACCAGCCTACTATTCTTGACATAGCAAATAATGGAGTGTAAATCTCTTTAGGTATTCCTAGCATATCGTATATAAAACCAGAATAAAGGTCTACATTTGCACAAACTCTTTTTTTATCTCCTTTTACTTTTATAAAACATTCAACAGCTCTTTCTTCTATTAACTCTAAAAATTGAAGTTCGCATTCTTTTTTCTTTTCTTTAGCAAGCTGACGAGCTAAATCTTTTAATATAACAGCTCTAGGGTCTGATAAAGTATAAACTGCATGTCCCATACCATATATAAGCCCGCTTTTATCGTATGCTTCTTTATTTAGCATTTTAGTAAGATAATCATCTATTTCATTTTTATCTTCCCAATTATCTATTGCATCTTTTAAATGAATAAACATATCCATAACTTTTGCATTAGCTCCTCCATGCAAATCTCCTTTAAGAGATCCTATTCCAGCAGATATACTTGAATAGGTATCAGTTCTTGATGAGCTTGTAACACGTACTGTAAATGTGGAGTTGTTACCGCCGCCATGATCTGCATGAAGAATTAATAATAAATCAAGCATTCTAGCTTCTAAAGGTGTAAACTCCTGTTTAAGCATGTATAAAAAGTTTTCAGCTATAGAGTATTTAGGTTTAGGAAGTGTGATAGTTAAGTATTTTTGGTCTACACTATATTTATACATATTATAGGCATAGGCAATAACTGCTGGGAATCTTGCTATTAATTGTATAGACTGAAGCATTAAATTATCTAATGATAAATCTTCCGGATTTGGATCATGAATATACATTTCGAGAACACTTCTTGATAAAATATTCATAATATTCTGACCTTCCAAATCTATTATATTCATAATAGTTTTTTTATCCAAATACATATTTTCAGCTATGAGTTCTCTGAAAGATTGAAGTCTTTCTGCATCTGGAAGTTTTCCAGAAAGAAGAAGATAACAAACCTCTTCATAACCGAAACGTTTATTTTTTAAGATGTCTTCGGCTATATCATTTATACTATACCCTCTATAATATAGTTTTCCATCTATAGGGTATACATTGCCGTTTTCATCTTTATCATATCCTACAACATCGCCTACATTTGTAAGCCCTACAAGCACACCAGTACCGTCTTCATTTCTAAGCCCCTTTTTTACATTATATTTCTGAAAAAGTTCGCTATCAATTTTTATACGTTTGCTCGAATGGTCGTATAGTTTGTATAGTAGGTATTCTTTTTTCATAATAAACTCCTTTTGTTATTAATTTTTTAGTTTATAAAATATAATGTTTATTTTTAAATAAAATTATTTTAATATAAAAATAAATTATAATAGAGAAACTATTTTTTCTCCAAACTCTTTAGTACCAAGCGATACTCCGTCATTCATAAAGCTAGCTAAATCTTCAGTAGCATATCCGCTTTCAAAAGATCTTTCTAATGCATTTATAATTAGCTCTGAAGCCTTATTCATATTTAAATACTCTAATGCCATAACAGAAGAAAGTATCAATGAACAAGGATTAGCTTTATTTTTTCCTGCTATATCAGGTGCTGTGCCATGAGTAGCTTCAAAAATAGCATGACCTGTTTTATAATTGATATTTCCGCCCGGTGCTATTCCTATTCCTCCGACCATTGCTGCTAATTGGTCTGATATATAATCACCATTTAAGTTTAATGTAGCTATTACAGAGAAGTCTTCAGGTTTTAATAATGTGTTTTGTAGAAAAGCGTCTGTAATATTATCTTTTATTATAATTTTTCCATTTTCTTTAGCTTCTTTTAATTTTGCTTTTGCCTTATCTTCGCCTAACTCTTTTTTTATCTCGGCATACTCTTCCATAGTGAAAGTTTCATTAGCAAATTCTTTTCTTGCGAGTTCGTATCCATATTTTTTGAATCCGCCTTCAGTAAATTTCATTATATTTCCTTTATGTACTAATGTTACAGAAGGAAGTTTGTTTTCAATAGCGTATTCTATAGCAGAGCGTATAAGTCTTTTTGAACCTTCTTCTGATACTGGTTTTACTCCGAAAGATGAAGTTTCTGGAAATCTTACCTTTGTTACTCCCATTTCATTTTTTAGGAAGTTATAAAATTTTTTAGCTTCTTCTGTGCCTGTTTTCCATTCTATACCAGCATATATATCTTCTGTATTTTCTCTAAACACTACCATATTAACTTTATTAGGTTCTTTTATAGGGGAAGAAGTGCCTTTAAACCATCTTACAGGTCTTAAACATACATATAAATCTAAAGTCTGTCTAAGTGTTACATTTAAAGAACGCATACCCTCTCCAACAGGAGTAGTTAAAGGTCCTTTTATACCTATAAGATATTCCTTAAAAATATTTATAGTGTTATCAGGAAGGGGAGTGCCTAATTCTCTTTGTGCTTTATCTCCTGCAAGTACTTCTTTCCATTCAATAGATTTTTCTCCGTTATATGCCTTTTTCACAGCTTCATTTACTATCATTTGAGAAACAGGTGTGATTTCTGCTCCTACTCCGTCACCCTCTATAAAAGGTATTGTTACTTGATTTGGTACTATTAATTTACCGTTTTTCATTTCTAATTTGCTCATATAAAAATCCTATTACTTTTAATTTTTTTATTGTATAAATGAAATTGCTTTCATTATCCTATAACAACTAAATATTTATATTTATTAATAATATTTTACAATTTTTCTATTTCTTCTACACTTAATCCTGTATATTTAGAAATAGTATTGAAATCTATTTTATCATTTTTCATATTCCTTGCTGTTGTTATTTGGTTTTCTTTAATGCCTTCTTTAATGCCTTCTTCCTTTCCTAATCTTCGTTCTTCTTCAAGCATTATCTGATTTCCATATAGATATGCCTGTCTTTTATCATATTCATTCATCATTAACCTATCTTTTATGAAGTTATTATATCTTTTTTGTACTTCTTCCATTATAGGTTTTTCTTTAACCAATTCAGACATAATTGCCTCCTTATTATCTTTCATAGTAAAAAATTTAAGCCAGCAATTTAAATCAGGCTTGAGTAAATTATATTTAAACTTTTTTAACTCTATTATATGTATCTGCAAATGATCTGTAAGCAGTCTTTTATTGTTAGTATCATAAATCATATAGCATGAATGTATATTATCAAAGTCATCTAAATTGAAATCAAGTAAATTAATACTTATTACTGGGGTAAGAGCATCATATTTTTCACCATGTTTTAATAATTTACTATAATTAGAAGCCCAATAATATAGTATGCGTTCTGGAAACCTTGAATTGCCTTGTAATTGTATTTCTATAATAACAACAGTTCCATTTTGAGTAATGCATTTAACGTCTGCGATAGTTTCTTTATCTTCATAGTTCTCTTTATAATTAAGGCGACTGCCCGCCTTTGGCGACGGTGTTAAAATCTCAACACTTCTAAAAGTTTTCATACCAGAATCAAGCATTGTTGAATTAATAAAATCTAGTAATATAAGATTACTGTCTTTAGATGAGAATAGATATCTCACAAAATAATCATTTAATACATTAATATTTTTTGTTTCGCTCATAATTTCATTATATTATAATTTATTGTTCTTTTATTGTTGCTATGCTCGAAAAAGCCTATGAGACCCTCGATAATGACTTATCGAGGCAGCTTTTTCTCACTTTATTATTTTTATCTTACAAGTAAGAGTGCCTACTTGGTCGCCTACGCCTATAATCAGCAAATAAATAAATTTATTTGCTGGCTACCCAAAGGGTACCTACTAGGTCGGCTCGCTTATATTATTTCTCTAAAGCTACAATATCATCATAGCCTTTTTCTCTAGCTATATCGAATACTGTCTTCTTTTCCTTATTTACAACTGTAGTGTCTGCTCCTTTCTCTATTAAAAGTTTAACAAGCTCGGTTTTTCCATTATCAATAGCCTGAAGCAGTAAAGGATAACCATCTTCTGAAGGTGTAGGAGTATTTACATCGGCACCTTGCTCTATTAAATACTTTGCCATTAAAGTATCACTATTATAAAGAGTTCCAGCCAATAATGAGATATTTACATTTGGATAGTATTCTTCAAGTTCATATTTCATAGGAGGATCAATGCCTTTTTCAACTAAATATTTTACTATATCTAAACAGCCTGACTGAACAGCATAATTAATTAAAGGATAGCCATAATTATCAACATAATTTATATCAGCTCCATATTCAGCAAGCATTTTAAATTTTTCTAAATAACATTTTGATTCTCCAACATATCCAATTGCTTCAAATAATATAGGGGTAATTTCTTCATAGCCGTACCCTACATCTACTTCAGCACCTGCATCCAATAATTCTTTCATTATTTTTAAACTATTTTCATTTGTAGACATTACTGCTGAAAATAAAGCATCAAACTTTCCTTCTCCTCTAAAATTAACATTTGCCCCTCTTTTTATAAACTCTTTTACAAGTTCTAAATCTCCCTTTGCAGAAGCTATTTTTAATGGACTATCATTATCAACATAAGTCTGATCAACATTAGCACCGTAAGAAAGTAATTCTGTAACCATTTTTTTATCACCGTATTGTAATGCCATTATTAAACTTCTTTCTTCATGTTTCTCTTCCCAGCTTTTTAAAGATTGTGCATCTTTTACATTTTTAAGCTCATTAAAAGCCTCCAAATCCCATTCTGGCACTTCAGTATCAGTATTAATTTCTCCAGTATTATTATATTCAACATATTCATCATTATTAGATATTTCTGTATTATTGGTATTAACGGCATTAGTATTTGTGGTTACTTCTGTATTATCAGTTTTTTTAGAATTACAGCTTATTATACTGATTAATATTAAAGCCATTATAATTATTTTTTTCATAAAACACTCCTTAATCATTATTTTTTATTATAATATCACAACTAAATATAAAAGTAAATAAAATACTAATTTCTTATTGCTGCTAGCGATAAACTTATTATTATATATAAAAAATCTAGCTTTAAAATCTCTATCAGCTTTTAGCTGATAGACGCTCGATTTTTTATTTTTAATATAGCTGACAACTAAAGTTATCAGCTGCTCGATTTTTTATTTATTGCTGCTATGCTCGAAAAAGCCTATGAGACCCTCGATAATGACTTATCGAGTCGGCTTTTTTCTTATTTATATATTAAAAAATCTCGCTTATAAAGAGCTAATAACTTCCTTCGTCAGTTATTAGCTGCTCGATTTTTTAATTTTTATTATTTCTCTAAAGCCGCAATCTCATCATAGCCTTGTTCTTTAGCTAAATCAAAAATTGTTTTTCCGTCTTTATCAACAACAGAAGTATCTGCACCTTTCTCTATCAAAAGTTTAAGAAGTTCAATATTTTCAGCTCTAAGAGCAATAAATATTAAAGGTAAACCAGAAACACTATCAGTTTGAGTATTAATATCAGCACCTTGTTCTATTAAATATTCTGCTATTTCTGTAGTTTTATTTCCTACTGCAGCATTAAGTAATGAATAACTTTTACCTGAATATGAATAACCATTGGTATATGTCATAGCAGGGTCAGCACCTTGAGAAACTAAATATTTTACTATATCAATACATTCTTGAGAAATAGCATAAGCAATTACAGGACCGTACTCAAAATTTGAATAATTTATATCTGCTCCATGTTCAGTAAGAAGTTTAACCTTTTCTAAATTGCATCTTTTTATAGCAGGATATAATATATTATCTTCATTTTCTTCTTTAGTACCATAAATAATATCAGTGTCTGCTCCTGCATTTAATAATTCCTTTACTACTTCCAAATGATAATTTTTTTCAGACTCTACAGCAGAATATAAAGCGTCTATATTTGCTTGATATTCTTCTCTAAAATTAACATCAGCACCTTGTTTGATAAGTTCTTTTACAAGTTTCAAATATCCCTTTTCTGAAGCTAATTTTAAAGGAGTCCTATTATCATCTTTCATATTTACATCAGCACCATAAGATATTAATTCAATAGCCTTTTCTTCTGTAGGAAATTTATCAATAGCAAATACTAAAGAAGATTTACTCGGATTTTTTGACTGCCATTCATCGAAAGATTTTTTATCTTTTATAGAATCAATTTCATTAAATAATTTTTCTTCATCTTCTAACATTGTAGTTTTATATATATCCCACATATCATTAGAAGCATATCCCTGATAGATTTCATTATTATTATTTAATTTATTTTCATTATTTACTTCTGAATTATTTGTATTTTCACTTTTACCAGATCCGCAGCTTATTATATTTATTATACTGATTAATATTAAAGCTGTTATAATTACTTTTTTCATTTAATTACCCCTTAATCATTATTTTTTATTATAATATCACAACTAAATATAAAAGTAAAGAAAATACTAATTACCACTATATCGTATATAACAAATCAATTAAAAATGTGTTGTTAATAAAAAACAGCTGACAATTGCTCGATTTTTTAATTTTTATTATTTTTCTAAAGCTAATATATCATCATAGCCTTGTTCTTTAGCTAAATCAAAAATTGTTTTTCCGTCTTTATCAACAACAGAAGTATTTGCACCTTTCTCTATCAAAAGTTTTACGAGTGATGTATTTCCATTTTCAATAGCAGCTAATATTAAATTTACAGCTTCTTTGCTATTATCTTTATAATTTGAAGTCATACCATTTTCCATATAATTATCAATAATAGCTTTAGTATTTACATCAGCACCTTTATCTATTAAATATTCTGCTATTTTTGTATCATTATTATTAACTGCAGCAGCTAATAAAGAAAATGGTATATTTCTATAATCTGTATATTTCATTGTAGGATCAATGCCTTTTTCAACTAAATATTTCACTATATCAAAACGTTCTCGTCTAATAGCATCAACAATCAAAGGCTCTCCTCTATCATTAACTTTGTTTATATTAGCACCATTTTCTACAAGTGTTTTAAATATTTCAAAATTATTATAATATAAACTTCTATCTAATATAGTAAAACTGCCTTCTTCAGGATCTGAATAAACAATATTAGGATTTGCTCCAGAATTTAGTAGAACTTTAACTAATTCTAAACTATTATTAGCATTAACAGCATAAAATAAAGAATCTGCAGATGTATTATCTTTTGCATTAACATCAGCATTATGCTTTATAAGTTCTATAGCTAATTTTACATATCCGTTAAGTGAGGCATTCATTAAAGGAGTAAGCCCTCTAAAATCTTTTTGATTAACATCAGCACCATAAGATATTAACTCAATAGCTTTTTCTTCTGTAGGATAATAATCAATAGCAAACGTTATAGGTGTTTGATCTGTATATTTTGACTGCCATTCATCTAAAGAGGCTTTATCTTTTATAAGATTAAAATCTGCAATAGCTTGTGCATATTCTTCAACTGATGAAGCACTATAATAAATATTAGCGGCATATCCTTCATACTCTTTTGTATTGGTTTCTAGTGCATTGGTATTAATTACAGAAGTTAATTTAGTATTGGTTTCTGCATTATTTGTATTAACGGCATTAGTATTTGCAGTTACTTCTGTATTATCAGTTTTTTTAGAATTACAGCTTATTATATTTATTATACTAATTAATATTAAAGCCATTATAATTATTTTTTTCATAAAATGATCCCAATTTTTATATTACTAATTATAGTAAAACATTTTTGCTTTGTCAATTTTTTAATATAGTCTATAAATAACTTACTATGTTTTATAAACTGACATTTAAGATATGCCATAATTTAATTAACTCTATAAATTAGACTTAATTTTTCATTAAAGTATTCAAAGCCCCGCCGTTTTTAAACCATTCAATCTGTGCTTCATTGTATGTATGCATAACCTCAAATGTATCTTCGCTTCCGTCTTTATGAATAAGTTTAACAGTTAAGTTTTGTTTAGGCTTAAAATTATCAAGTCCTAATATAGTTATTTTGTCTTTTTCCTGTATTTTATTATAATCATCTTTATCTTTAAAAGTTATGGCAAGCATACCTTGTTTTTTTAAGTTTGTTTCATGTATCCTAGCAAAACTTTTAGCAAGTACAGCCTTAACATTCAAAAATCTAGGCTCCATTGCAGCATGTTCCCTGCTTGAACCTTCTCCATAATTTTCTTCTGCTACTACTACTGAGGATATATTTTTTTGCTTGTATTCTTTTGCTGTTTTTGAAACTTCTTCATAATTGTTATTTAATTGATTGAATACAGAGTTTGTTTTGTCATTAAAGAAATTAACAGCTCCCATAAGCATGTTGTCTGATATATTTTCTAAATGTCCTCTGAATTTTAGCCAAGGTCCAGCCATTGATATATGATCTGTAGTGCATTTACCTTTAACTTTTATGAGTAGGGGCATATTATTAAAATCATTAATATTGAATTTATCAAAAGGTTTTAATAATTGTAAGCGTTTAGAATCTTTATCTATTACAATTTCAATTTTTGGGTCTGGATTATTTTGTCTTTTTTTATTTTCTGTGTTTAATCCATTTTTTGGCAAAGCTATTCCTATAGGGGCATCGAGTTTAACTTCTTTTCCTTCTTCATTTATAAGAGTATCTTTAAGTGGATTAAATCTCAAATCTCCTGCTATACTCAAAGCCATTACAGTTTCTGGAGAAGCAACGAATGCATGAGTATTAGGATTGCCATCTGCACGTTTTGCAAAGTTTCTATTAAATGATGTTACTATAGAATTTGCTCTTGTATTATCTTTTTCTTGTCTGTTCCATTGTCCTATACAAGGTCCGCAGGCATTAGTCATTATAACAGCATCTATTTTTTTGAAGTCATCTATTATGCCGTCTCTTAATGCAGCATTATATGACGCTTCAGAACCGGGATTAATAATTATTTTTGATTTTACTTTTAATTTTTTATCTATAACCTGACGTGCTATTGAAGCAGCTTTACTTAAATCATGATAGGAAGAATTTGTACAAGAACCTATTAAACCAACTTCCATAGCAGTAGGGTATTTATTTTCTTCCACTTTTTTTGCAAACTCACTTATAGTGCATGCAGCATCCGGAGTAAATGGTCCGTTTAAGTATGGTTCTAATTCGGATAAATTAATTTCTATTATTTTATCATAATATTTTTCTGGATTATCATACACTTCTTTATCAGCTTTTAAGTTGTCAATATTTTCTTCTGCAAGTTTTGCAACTTCTTCGCGTCCTGTAGCAATCAAATATTCTTTTATATTATTATCATAAGGAAATATTGAAGTAGTAGCTCCCACTTCAGCACCCATATTGCATATAGAAGCCTTTCCAGCAGCGGATAGGGTAGAAGCACCTTCTCCGAAATATTCTATAATAGAATTAGTTCCGCCTTTTACTGTTAAAATGCCTGCCAATTTTAATATAACATCTTTAGCACTAGCCCAGCCGTTTAAAGAACCTGTTAATTTTACTCCTATTATATTAGGTATTTTTAATTCCCATTCCATACCAGTCATAACGTCCACTGCATCAGCTCCTCCCACACCTATGGCAAGCATTCCAAGTCCTCCAGCATTTGGAGTATGAGAGTCTGTACCTATCATCATACCAGCAGGAAAAGCGTAATTTTCTAGCACTATTTGATGTATTATACCAGAACCTGCTTCCCAAAAACCAAGTCCGTATTTTTTTGCAACGCTTTCCAAAAAATTATAAACTTCTTTATTTATATTAAGTGCATTTTTCAAATCTTCTTCAGCACCTTTGCATGCTTCTATTAAGTGATCGCAGTGTATTGTAGCAGGTACGGCAGAAGATGTTTTTCCAGCATTCATAAACTGAAGAAGTGCCATTTGAGCTGTAGCGTCTTGCATTGCAACTCTGTCTGGTTTGAAATCTGCATAGTCTTCTGCTCTTTTAAAATCTTTTATACTTTTTTCATCGTATAAATGAGCGTATAATATTTTTTCTGATAATGTTAATGCTCTGTTTAATTTTTGTTTTACATTATTAACTTTATGAGAATAGTTTGAATAAAAATTTCTTATCATTTCAATATCGTAAATTTCCATGATTAATACCTTTTATAATAATATTGCTATAAAGTATTACTATATAACAATATCCATTTTTTATCAATAGCATTATAATTTTTTTATTTTTTTAGGAACTTTTATTTATACTGTTCGTCTAATAAATCAAATAGAAACAATCAAATAACAAATTGAAAATTAGGAGATTAATCAATGAAAACAAAAATATTATTAACAACACTTATTATAACTTTAATGTCATCTATGGTTTTTGCCCAAGTACCTCCTCCAGATCCTGGTGCTGGTGATAGAAGAAGATATGAAGCTGCCCCAAGAGAAAGAGAACCTAGAGTCAGAGAAGCAAGACCTAGAGCCCCTAAAGGTGATATATACAGGATGTGCAGAAATGCCGGTATATATCTATCTGATGAACAGATTAATCAAATTAGTTCCATTAATTATGAATATGAACTAAAAATTAATGATCTAGAATATCAGAAAAGAAATATAGATTACAAGTTAAAAATGGAGAGAGAAAAAATAGATATAGATTTAAACTTGGTAAAAGATTTAATTAATCAAAAGAAAGACTTAGAAAAAGAAATAGACTATCTTAGAGTAGAAAAAGATGTTTCTATGCTTGATGTTTTAACAGATGAACAATTACAGCAGTTAAACACATATAGAATGAGATATTACTATTACAGATAATATAATTACATAAAATATAATATACGAGGTTAAAAAGAGGCAGTATTAACTGCCTCTTCTTTTTTATATAATAAATATCATTATGTGCATGACTCACAAACTTCTTCTAGTTCAAAGTTGGATTTAGGAGTTTTCATGTAGTATAATGTTTTAAGTCCCAAATCCATAGCATATTGAATATCGTCCCAAAGCTCTTTAGCAGAATCGGGTTTTACATAATAAAGATTTAATGACTGAGACTGATCTATATATCTTTGTCTTACAGCAGCAAGCTCTATAATAGTTTTAGCAGGTATAGCCCAGCATCTTTCATAGTATGCTCTGTTATTTTTTATGTTAGGCACTAAACTAGGGAGAGTTTGTATACCTTCTTCTACAAAGTATAAATCTACTATAGGCTCTATTGATTCTGTTGCGGATACGCTTTTACCTGATGTAGCAGTTGGTGCTATGGCTCCATGAAATGAAAAACGTACTCCGCTTGTTTTTATTTCTTCTGCAAGTTTATCCCATTTTTCTTTATCTAATGAAACATTAAGTTTATCGCTTTTATTTAATAATGAGATATGAAAAGGAGTAAGTCCGTCTTTCCATTTTGATTCATTAAATGTTTTATACGGTCCTCTTTCTTTTGCGAGTAGGTTTGAAGCTTGGTATATATGATAATATAAATCATCAAATACTTTGTTTGTAAACTCCAAAGCCTCTCTGTCAGTATATTTTAATTTATTAGAGGCAAGAAGATTGGCATAATTTATAACACCTATACCGATAGGTCTGTTTTTCTTATTTGCTATCTCACCCTCTTTAACTGGATAAAACTGAGTATCTATTATATTATCGCAGCCTCTTAAAAGAGTATAGCAGAATGATTTTTTCTTTTCTTCATCAAAGTTTACCCAAGACATTAAGTTTATAGATACCAAATTACATATGCCTATTTCGCCGCTCTTTTTTCTTTGTATGATTTCATATTCTCCTTCCTCATTTATGACATATTTTTCATCTATAAGTTTTGAAGGATATGATGGTATAACAATTTCCTGACAAAGATTAGAAGCTCCTACAAATTTATTAACCATATTTTGTTCATTGATATTATCTACGAATGTTAAATATAAATTTCCAGTTTCCTGTCTTACCTTTAATATTTGAAACAGTAAATCTTTAGCTTTAATTTTCTTTTTTCTTATAGAAGATTTACTTTCATAATACATATAAGCAACATTAAATTTTTCACCATATTCTTCATTAAGAAGAGGAGTTTCTTTAGGGTCAAATAATGTTACATATCCATCTTTATTAACACGTTCTCTGAATATATTACTTATCCTAATAGAATAAACTAATTTTCTAGCTCTGGTATCCTCAGTTCCGCCAGCATCTTTAAGCATAATTAGGTCTAATACATCTAAATGCCACCAAGGAAAAGTAATAACGCAGGCTCCTTTGCGTACTCCTCCCTGATTAAATGATGATATAGTTTGTTCTACTCTTTTAATAAAAGGTATAGGTCCGTCAGAGCGTCCCCTATTAGTTTGTATTGTAGAGCCTGAAGCACGTATATATGAAGCATCATAAGCAATACCGCCTGAAAACTTTGAGTATAATGCCATATTTCCGTCAGTTTGATTCAAACTCCAAGTATCATCATCTGGAGTATTTAATATACAGCTTGCTAATTGTGCTTTTATAGTCATACTGTTTGCTATTCTTGGTGTTGCAAATGTAACTTCATGTCTTGAAAGCATATCATAAGTTTTTTTTATGTATTTTAATCTTTCAGCTTTACTTATTTCAAGTTTATCTTTATTTTCACCTTTATAATAATCATTATAAAAAGAAAACATAGCAGCAGTCATATATGTTATTTGAGGAAGTTCTAATTTTTTATTACCTATATTTTTGCAGTATTTTTTATAAAATATAGCCAAGCCTTTATATGTGAAAAGCAAATCTCTATTGGGATCTATCATAGAGTTAATTTTATCGAGTTCTTTATCAGAAAATAATTTTACTATATCTTTATCGTATATTTTGTATTTTATTCCTTTTTTTAGGAAATTTTTTATATGAGGATATGAACCGATTTTTTTAAGCCCGCAGGTTTCTTTATATATTTTCATTAAATATAGTTTCTCTGCTATAGTATCATATACAGGATAAAGAGGACTTATCATATTAACAGCAGTATTAATAAGCTCATCATATAATACCTCTATTTTCATTTTGTCATTTATTTTAATATTTAGCCCTTCCAAAAGCTGATTTGTAAAAGCTTCTATTCCTCCAGTAGCCCAATTAGTAACTTTTCTCAATTTTTCTTCATTAAAAGGTTCTTCTCTCCCGTCCCTTTTTATAATGATGTGCTTTTTATCTTTTGTAAGTTCTACCATAATTTTTTTCCCATTAGTTTTGCTATTAACTATAATAAATATAAATTGATATTATAAATCGTTTTTTAATGCCCCTTTTTGATATGAGGTATTAGTAGTTTCCTGCAAAGCTGCATTTTGCTTATTTATATCTCTATAGCTGTTAAACCAATCTATTATATCAGATTTCTTCTCAGATAAATATTCGGTTTCTACATCTATATCTTTTAATCTTATGCCTGCCCAATATTTAATAAAATGCTCGCTTACAGATGAGTTAATGCCTGAAACTTCTTTACCGTCAAATAGGTACTTAGCCCATTTTATCTCTTCATTAACTGTATATTCTGTCATTGCTCTCGCTGTATCATAAAACCAGCCGTTTTTAAATAGGTGAGAAAATCCCTGATGAGCTTCTTTTCTTAATATTGTCATTAAATTTTTACCAGTAGGTACATGAACATTAAGTTCATCATGTGCTATTAGTTTAATAGTTTTTGTAAATCCCGCTATTGCATTATCATAACTATTATTTATTGTGAAAGTTACAAGAAAAGAGAATGGAAATTTTATACCTTCAAGTAAATATATTCCTATTAATAGTTTTAATACGGCTTGTTTTTTTTCATCTAGTGAAGCATTAGAGTTTTCAAGATTGCATAGTTCATCAACATTTCCGAATAATTCAACTTCTTTTTCCATTCTATGCTTTACAAACTCATCATTATATACTAAATCTAATGTCTCGCTTGCCTGATGTCCGAAAACTTCAGAAAGCCCATATGAATAACTTTCTGCATGTATATTTTCCTCTATAGCTATTCTAGCATAAAGTATTGACCATATGGAACTAGTTACTATTCTGTTTAGTATAGATGAAAATCCGCTAGTAACCCCGCTGTCCATTAAAGTTTGATATGCTATATTAAGTTTGAAAGCCCTTTGAGCATCTTCTGGAAGTGAAGAAAATCTAGTTTTATCTGATTTGTAGTCTACTTCTTTAGAAAACCAAGTATTGCCTTCGCTTGCCTCCTTCAATTTTCTGGCTATTTCATGGCTTACAGAATCAATTCTTATATAATGTCCAAAATCACCAAAAAATATTTTTTCGCTTTCTGGCTTTTTATCTATATCTATTACCTTCATAATTCCCTCATGAATTTTTATACGTATTTTGATTAGTTATTCTAATTTTCTTTTTTATATTTGTCAAGGAGTTTTTATTATTATAAATAGAATTATTTTTATATAAAAAAGCATATATATATTATATTTGTTTCAAAAGTACTTGACAATATTAAGTATTAAAATTAAAAAATTATAAATATGCAGTTTTTTTACATATATGTGCTGCAAAAGAAGTTGGTCTGAGAACTCACTTATAATTTAAAAAATACTAAAAATTAAAACAGTATAATTGTATTTTATTTAGTTATTAAACAACTCTATTAAAACTATTATTGACTGCATATTTATATTGTGATAAAATAGAACAATTAAATCTTATTTATGAATTATTTATATAATATAGGATTTTGAATAGTTGTATTAAAAGTATTAATTAATAGAAGTCAATATTAAAGAAAAGTATTTTTTATGATATATAGCTTTATATATCATAATTTAACAATGGCATGATATTATTGTTTTATAGTATTATATTAGATGTTTAATAAATTATTAATAATTTTAAGGAGTTTTTATGTGTTTAAGTAATTTTGACAGTCTTGATTCTAAAGAGGTTTTCAGGTGGTTTTCTGAACTTAGTAAAATACCTAGAGAATCTGGACATGAAAAAGAAGTAAGTGATTTTCTAGTAAAGTTTGCTAAAGATAGAGGGCTTGAAGTTTATCAGGATAAGGAAAATAATGTGATTATGAAGAAGAAAGCTTCAAGCGGATTTGAAAATGTTAAACCTGTTATAATACAGGGACATATGGATATGGTTTGTGAAAAAACAAAAGAATCTAAACATGATTTTAGAAAAGACCCTATAGAACTTATAGTTGAAGGCGATATTTTAAGAGCTAATGATACCACTTTGGGAGGCGATGACGGTATTGCTGTAGCTATGGGGCTTGCTTTGTTTGATTCTAAAGATATACCTCATCCTGCTTTGGAATTATTAATTACAACTGCTGAAGAAACAGGTATGGACGGAGCTTCTGCTGTTACTGCTGAACATTTAGATGGTAAAACATTAATCAATATAGACGGAGAAGAAGAAGGGATATTTTTGGTAAGCTGTGCCGGAGGGCTTAATACATTGGTATCTTTTGATATAAAAAAAGAAGCAAACAGTAATGATGCATTAAAAATTGAAGTTTCTGGTCTTAAAGGCGGACATTCTGGTATAGAAATTAATAATCAAAGAGCTAATGCTATTAAAGTGCTGGGAAGACTTTTATATGCTGTGAAAGATGATATAAATATAGCCTGTATAGAAGGAGGTGCTAAACATAATGCTATAGCAAAACATGCTGATGCTGTTATTACTGCTAAAGATACTGGAAAAGTACAAAAAATAATAGAATATATTTCAAATAATATAAAAGCTGAATACAGAGTAGAAGATCCGGATATGAAAATAATAGTATCAAAAGCTGATAATGTAAAAGAATGTTATAGCAAAGAATTGAGCAGTAATGTTATAGATTTTATTATGCTTTCTCCAGATGGGGTGCTTTATATGAGCAGAGATATTGACGGATTAGTTCAAACAAGTGCTAATAACGGTGTATTAAAAGAAGAAAATAATAAGTTAATTTTTACAATATCAATAAGAAGTTCAATATCAAGTTCATCAAATGAAATAGCTCTAAGAGTAGAGGCAGCTGCTAAAAGAACAAATGCCGATTATCAAAGAACAAGCGAATATCCTGCTTGGGAATATGATGCTAATTCTAAAGTAAAAGATATAGCTCTTAATGCATATAAAAAAATTACTGGAAAAGATGCTAAAATAGAGGCAATACATGCAGGCTTGGAATGCGGAATATTAAAGAAACCTTTAGCTGATGTTGATATGATTAGTATGGGACCTAATATATATGATGTTCATACTCCTAAAGAGCATTTAAGTATATCTTCAGTTGATAGAATGTGGAAAGTTTTAAAAGAACTAATTATAAATATAAAATAATTATTTTTTATTTTAATTTATCTCTAAAATTATTATTTATGAAAATTACTGCAAAAATAATTTTTAAGGAAATATTATGTCAGATTTAAACAAAGAGGCTAGAAAGTTATCAAAAGATGCTTACGGAGGTATAAAAGGGGAGGATTATATACCATTTATTCCATCAACTGTAGTTATGCCGGAGATGACAGGATACTCAATAATATTAGGTATTTTGTTTGCTGTCCTTTTTGCAGCTGCTAATACTTATTTAGGTCTTAAAGTGGGACTTACAATATCTGCTGGTATACCGGGTGCTATACTTGCAACAGGTTTATTTAAAGCCATTTTCAAAAGAAATAATATTCTTGAAGCAAACTTTACTGCATCATTGGCAGCGGTAGGAGAATCAATAGCAGGAGGTATTATATTTATACTTCCTGCTTTAATATTATTTGGAATGGGTCTTTCTATGCTTACTGTTATTATAGTTACTATAGTAGGCGGTTTTATGGGGTGTTATTTTATTACGCCAGTTAGAAAATATTTAATAGTAGAAGAGCATGGAAGTTTGATTTATCCTGAAGCTATGGCACAGTCAGAAGTATTGGTTATAGGAAGTGAGGGCGGTAAAGGTTTTAAATATATGATAACAGGTATAGCAACTGGAATGCTTTATAAACTGTTTTCAGGCGGATTTGGATTTTGGAAAGAGAGTGCAACTTATATAATAAAGCCTTATGAAAAAACTATGCTTGGTATAGATACATTAGCCTCACTTTTAGGAGTAGGTTTTATTATAGGGCTTGAAACATCATCTCTCATGTTTGCAGGAGGTATTGTTGCATGGCTTGGACTTATACCTTTGATAAAATACTTTGGAAACTTTATACCTACAGCAGTTTTTCCTTCATCTGTACCTATAATTGATATGTCAGCTCAGGAAGTTTGGGGAAGCTATATAAGATATATTGGGGCAGGTGCCGTTGCTATGGGAGGATTTATTTCTTTGGCTAGATCTATGCCTACAATTATTAGTTCTTTTAGAAAATCTTTAGCAGGTATGTTGGAAGGCGAACATGGCTCTTCTAAAAAGGCAGATAGAATAAATCAGGATGCACCTATTATATGGCTTATAGCGGCAGCTGTATTTGGATTTTTAGCTACTTGGCTTATACCTAGTATTGGAGGCGGAATAATAGGCGGTATATTGGCTGTAATATTTTGTTTTTTCTTTGCTGTTGTATCTGCAAGAATGGTTGGCGTTATAGGGGCTAGTAATAATCCAGTTTCTGGTATGACTATAGCTACACTTTTAATAGTGGCTACAATATTTAAATTAACAGGTAATGTAGGCGATGATGGTATAAGAATGTCTCTTTTAGTATGCGGTATAGTATGTGTTTCTACTGCTGTTGCTGGCGGTGTTGCTCAGTCATTAAAGGCTTCATATATTATAGGCGGAACACCTAAAAAAATTCAATTTGGTATGTTTATAGCATTAGGTATTGCTTCTATAGGTGCTGGTGCCACTGTTATACTTATGCAAAACGCTTATGGTATAGGTTCTGATGCAGTTCCAGCTCCTCAGGCTACTTTAATGAAACTTATAGTTGAAGGTATAATGACAGCCCAGCTTCCTTGGACTTTGGTTATAATAGGGGCTGCTATTGCAATATTTTGTGCTATAGCAAAACTTCCTATACTTGCTGTTGCTTTAGGACTTTATTTGCCTATTACATTAAGTACTGCTATATTTATAGGCGGAATTGTAAGAAAGTTAGTAGAAATAAAGTTTAAAGACAATGAAGAAGGTAAAAATGAGGCTTCAGAAAAAGGTATACTGCTTGCTTCCGGGTTGGTGGCTGGAGATGCTATAGTAGGTATATTTATAGGTATAATGGCGGCATTGAATATTTCTATAAATTTCGGAGCAAAAATAGTTCCTCAAAGCAATTTAATAACATTTATTATATTTGCTTTATTCTGTGCTTGGGTATACAAATATACCACTTCTAAAGATAAAAAATAATTATAATACTCAATTCATAAAAAGTCATAATGCTTTACTTTTTGGTATTGCATTATGATTTTTTTATATATTTTTAATATTGTTAATAGTAATTTATTATTTTTTTGATATAATATAAGTATTAGAGAGAAAATTATATGGATGAAAAAAAAGATAATATATTAGAAAGTTTTTTTAAAGAAAAAGATGAGCATAATTTTGTACTTTATGTTCCAGAGATAATTCATAATAATTGGAAAATTAATGATAATGGGAAGGTACTTCTTATATTAGAAACTAATAACCCTATAACAAAAATTTCTGCTTGGCTTTTAAAAAAGAAAATTAATAAAGATATAGAGTTTGATGAGCTTTCAACCTCTGCTTGGCTTAGTATAGACGGAGAGAGATGTATATTTGAAATAGCAAGACTTCAGAAGGCAAAAACTGATGACAGCTTTAAAGATGCTCTTATAAGGCTTATACGCTTTATGCATTATATACAAAATAGAGGGTGGATAAAGTATAAAAAAGTAAAAAGTAAAGAAGATGTTGATATAAGCAAAGTTTAGTTTATAGGTATTGTTTTTATTAAGATATTAATATATATTAGATGTATATATTATTTTGGAGATTAAATATGGTATATAACAGCATACTTGATTTAATAGGAAATACTCCTATATTGAGACTAAGTAATATAGAATCAAAATTTAATTTAAATAAAAATGTAGAATTATACGGAAAAGTTGAAAAGAGTAATCCAGCAGGTTCTATAAAGGATAGAGCTGTAAAGCAAATAATATTAGATTTATTTAAAGATGGCAAACTAAAAGAAGGTTCTACAATAATAGAGCCGACATCTGGTAATACTGGAATTGCTATGGCTGCTATTGGAAGATATTTGAAGCTTAATGTTATAATAGTTATGCCTTCATCTATGTCTGAAGAGAGAAGAAAACTTATAAGAGATTATGGAGCTAAACTAGAATTAGTTGACGGAGGAATGGATGCGGCAGTTGAAAGGGCCAATCAATTAAATAAAAAAATACCTGATTCCGTAATACCGGGTCAGTTTGTTAATGAGTCTAATGTTATGGCACATTATCTTACAACAGCACCTGAAATATTTAGAGATATAATTAATTTGGATTATATATTTGCAGGTATAGGTACTGGCGGTACTATAACAGGTATTGGACAGTATGTAAGAGATAATAAAAAAAATACAAAAGTTATTGGAGTAGAGCCGGAATCTTCCCCGCTTTTAACTAAAGGACGTGCTGCTCCTCATAAGATACAGGGTATAGGTGCTAATTTTGTACCTCAAATTTTGGATTTGAGTGTAGTAACAAAGATAATAGATGTATCAAATGATAATGCCGTAAATACAGCTAGAGAAATTTGTTTTAATGAGGGTTTATATGTAGGAATATCATCTGGAGCTAGTGTTTATGCAGCTATTCATTTGTCTAAAGAATTGGAAGAAACTGATAAGTCAGATAAAAAAATAAAAATGCTTTGTATTCTGCCTGATACAGGTGAGAGATATTCTTGGAATTAAGGATATATTTATGAAATTAAAAACTTTTAATGAACTTCCTAGTCAAAAAGATATAAAAGATATTGTTAAACTTATTAGAGATTATGCTTTCCCTAATTTTTTTAGAGAGAGTCCTAATAAAGATATTGTAAAGAAGAGTATAGCAAAACTTTATATGAATATAGTTACTAATGATTCTTATTTACTTGATTTTATAGAGCAGCTTGATGATATTACATTGAGTTTGCAGAAAGATTTAGAGTTTTTTTATCAGTCTGATCCTGCTTCAAAATCTTATGATGAAATAGTATTAACTTATCCCGGATTTAGAGCTATTTTTCATTATAGAATAGCACATATATTTTATAATCAAAATGAGTATTTAGTAGCGAGAACTATATCAGAATTCGCCCATTCAAAAACTGGTATAGATATTCACCCGGGTGCTTCTATAGGGGATTATTTCTTTATAGATCATGGTACTGGAATTGTTATAGGAGAAACTACTGTTATAGGTCATCATGTTAAAATATATCAGGGTGTAACTTTAGGGGCATTATCTTTAACTAATGGAAGAAGTTTGGAAGGACAAAAAAGACACCCTACAGTTTGTGATTATGTTACTATATATGCTAATGCTTCTATATTTGGAGGCAATACTGTTATAGGAGAAAATGCTATAATTGGTGCTAACTGTATAGTTTTAGAGTCAGTTGAGGAAAACAAAAGACTTACGCTTAATAATGATATGTAAATAAGATTTAAATAAAGCCTGAATTTTATTTGAATTTAGGCTTTATTTAGATTTTGTTATCAGAATTTAGGTCCGTATCTGTATCCTAATTGTAGACCTATATCTATATTGCCGAATGTTTCATCTTTAACTACATTTAAATATTCACTTGTCTGTGCCCAGTAATTTCCAAAGTCATATCCTATATAAAATCCTAGATTTATTGCAGAATCTATACCTACAACAAAAGAATAATCAAAAGTTCCTCTAATATAAAGTCTTGCATATGTATCATGTTTTATTTCAATATTACCTATTTCAGCAGTATAATATATTGAGTTTGGGGTAAGCGTTATTTTATATCCTATATTTAATCCTATTGAGCATGAGTAAAAATTAAATTTAGGCATTATTCCAAAATAAAAATCATTATCAATAAATTTATACCGTACTGTATTATTAAATTTAGAATATTTAGTTTCTGTATAACTATATCCAATTACAGCTAATAGGCTAATTCCCATTCTCTCTTTTATTTGAAACATATATCCTAGATTTGCTTCAATACCTCCCTGAAAATTTACATTACCTTTAGGATTTCCTTTAAGTTCGATATTCTTATGAATTATGGTAATACCCATACCTATAGGAACATTAACTATTGCCTCAAAACCGCCTTTTACTTCTGTAAATGTTGTTTTACATATTGTTATAAGTAATATTATTAATATAAATATTCTTTTCTTTATCATATATGCTCCAATAAAATTATTAATATTAACTATATAATACTAATAATTTTCAAATTATAGTCAATAAAAAAAATATTTTTAAAAAATACTTTACTTATTGTTCTTTTTTGTTATTTTTAAATTACTTATTTATAAAAAAATAGGTATTATATTTGTTTTATGGCGTATTAAAAATGAAAAAAAATATTTTATTTTGCTTATTTGTATTATTGTTGGTATTTTTATATTGACTGCTGTTTCATGTTCAAAAAGATTAAATCCTTTTAATCCAAGCATCAGTATAGATGGAAATGTGAGTGATGAAGATAATAATTCTGGCGGAGGCATAATAATATCTCCTATAGATCCTCCTATTAATCCGCCTATTGAACCAGATATTGATGAAGAAGAACCTGAATGGTTTTTACCTCCAGAAGAACAAATTAAGCCTTTTATGGAGCAGACTATAATTTTTAAAAGCGAAGTAAATAATAATAATCCAAATAGTCCTAAACATATATATAGAATACCCGGCATAACAGTTTCAGAAAAAAACACAATAATAGCTGTTGCAGATTATAGGAAAAACAGCTATGAAGATGTTGGTTTTTCTGGTTCAAAAGCAATAGACATTGTTGTAAGGAGAAGTACTGATGGAGGAATAAATTGGGGACCTGAAATAACTATACCGCCTATAGCTTCTGATAACAAAACTGCTCATGGGGATTCTTTATTCTTTTCATGTGCTAATGGTGATTTAGTTGTTTTGTGTGCTGCTGGCGGTGCTTATAAAAAAGATCCTGGATTTGGCGGGTCTAAAATTATGGTATCAAGAAGTACAGATGATGGTCTCAGTTGGAGTGAGTGGGAGCTTGCTCAAGGAAATGTTAATAGTTTTGGACAGGGGGTATTGTCTGCTTATGACAGAGGATTTGCAGCTTCAGGTACTGGAGCAAGGCTATTTGATGGTACTTTGATGGGGGCTATGCTTGTAAATAAAGGAACTGGAAATAATACAGCAGCTGCTGCTGTTATAGTTTCTACTGATAATGGTCATACTTGGACAGTTAGAAGTGTAGCTAAAAGAAAATCAGGAACGCAAGATGAACCAAAAGTTGTTACTCAATTAAATGACGGAAGAATTTTATTATCTGTACGTTCAGGAGCATGGAATGCCAAAAATAAGCAGAGAGTATGGTTTAGATCTGTTGCTAATATTGGATCTTCTTGGGAAGAATTTGTTCCTACTGGTAATTTTTATGATGGAGCTTGTAATGCTGAAGGTATTTTGTTTACTTCTACCTTAGAGGGGTATGATAAGAATAGGCTTATACATTTAGCATTAGATTCTAATTCAGATAGAAGAAACCTAACTGCTTTTATAAGCTATGACGAAGGAGATTCTTGGAAAAAATTAAGAGTATTAAATTCTGGAAGAGCGGGATACTCTGCTTTGGCAAGATTAAGGGATGGAACAATAGTATCTTTAGCTGAAGAACAGGGCGGACAAGGACTTCCTACAACAGGTAAAGAGCTTTATAATATTGTTTTTAGAAGATTTAATTTAAGGTGGCTTACAGAAAATTTGTCTGAAAGTGAAAAAGATTTTTATACTCCTCCCGATAAAACTGTTTTTAGAAGATGGTAATTTAATACTATATAAAACTATAAAAAGAAAGGAGGTTATTTCCTTTCTTTTTTATTTGCAGATTTTATTTACATAATTTCATTGAAATAATTATAAATATAATGTACTATTATGTTAATTAAATTATGTTAATTATGTGATTAATTAAAGGATTTTTTATGGCTTCAGTTATAACATTCGGGGAAATAATGCTAAGGCTTTCACCTCCTTCCAATTTAAGATTTGTTCAGGCTGATTCTTATGAGGCAAGATTTGGAGGGGGAGAGGCTAATGTATCTTTTGCTTTATCAAATTTTGGAGTTGATACTTCATTTGTAACTAAACTTCCTAAAAATGATATTTCTCAGGCTTGTATTAATGAATTAAGACGTTATGGTGTTGATGTGTCAAACATAGTTTTTGGCGGGGATAGAATAGGCATATATTTTTTGGAGAAAGGTGCTAGTCAGAGAGGTTCTAAAGTTATATATGACAGGGCTAATTCTTCAATATCAAAATGTACTAAAGATGATTTTGATTGGGATAAAATCTTTGAAAATGCAAAATGGTTTCACATTACAGGAATCACGCCTGCACTTGGAAAAAACGTTGCTGAAGTTTGTATTGAAGCTTGTAAAAAGGCTAAAGAAAAAAATTTAACTGTAAGTTTGGATTTGAATTTCAGGAAGAAATTATGGACATCAAAAGAGGCTAATGAGACTATGAGTAAATTAATGCCTTACACTGATATATGCATAGCTAATGAAGAGGATGCTGAAAAAGTATTTGGCATAAAGGCAAAAGACAGTAACATAATAGAAGGCAAACTCTCTCATGAAGGCTATAAAGAAGTAGCTAAAGAAATAGCAGATAGATTTAATATAAAAAAAGTTGGTATAACTTTAAGAGGCTCAATTTCTGCTAGTGAGAATCTATGGTCTTGTATGCTTTATAATGGCAGTGAATATTTTTTCTCAAAAGAGTATCTTATAAAAATAGTAGATAGGGTAGGAGGCGGAGATAGTTTTGCTGCTGGTCTTATATACTCATTTTTAAATGATAAAGATGATAGAGAAGCACTTGAGTTTGCAGCGGCTTCAAGCTGTTTAAAACATTCTATAGAGGGTGATTTTAATGTTGTAACTGTTGATGAAGTTATGACAGTTTATAATGGAGATGCTTCAGGACGCATACAGAGATAATTTTAATTTATTGTTGACAATTCGTATTATTGTACTAAAATAGTATAATAAATATAAATTAGGAGTATTAAACATGAAAGATGTTGTTATAGCTATAGATATAGGCGGCACTTCTATGAAAGGTGCTATTATAGAAGAAAACGGAAATATTTTATATAAAGATAATTTTGATGTTGACCCTAAACATACTACAGAAGAGCATAAAAAAGTTATTTCTGAGTTTGTAGAAAAATTAAAAAGTAATATTCCTAATAATTATAAAGCGGTAGGATTGGGTATAGATTGTCCCGGAGTGATGAACAGAGAAACTCTTCATATGGGAGGAGCGGAAAATATACCCGGACTTAAAGGATTAAAGTTTTCAGACATAGGAGATAGATTTAACCTACCTACAAAAACAGCTAATGACGCTAGTATGGCTGCTTTAGGAGAGGCTAAATATGGAAGCGGTAAAGAAAAGGCTTATCAGTCCGTGATGTTTGTTACACTTGGAACAGGTGTCGGAGGCGGATTTGTACTTAATGGACAGTTATTCACAGGTTCTTTAGGCGGAGCTGGAGAGATTGGTCATGTATTTGTAGTTCCAGATGGTGATAAATGCAACTGCGGTTCAAGCGGCTGTATAGAGCGTTATGCTTCTGCTACTGGTTTTATTGCTATGGCTAAGCAAAAGATTCATAAAGGCGTTATTCCTACTTCACTTACTTATGAAGAGTTAGATAAAGGTAAGGCTAAGGCTTTATTTGATGCTGCCAAAAAAGGCGATGAACTTGCTAAAGAAACTATTGCAGAATGTTCTTATTATTTGGGTATGTCTATAGCACAGGCTTTGAATATGCTTGATTTGGATTTGGTACTTATAGGCGGAGGGCTTTGTAAGGATTTTGATATGATGATAGAGCATATTAAAAGAGGTGTAAGAAATTATGGACTTAGAATGATGGTTAATAATGTTGAAATAAAACCTGCTTCTTTGGGTAATGATGCGGGTGTTTTGGGATGTGCCGCTTTATTTTTCAGAAATAATTAAATTTTGAGTAAAAATATTTTAAAATAAATTAAGGCTTACTAATTATCATATATTAGTAAGCCTTTTATTAAATAATTAAAATAAATTATATTATTAGTATAGTTGACTTATATGATTTTTGTATTATAATATTACAATGATGTATTCTGATTATATAATAAAGACAAGACAAGACAAGACAAGACAAGACAAGACAAGACAAGACAAGACAAGACAAGACAAGACAAGACAAGACAAGACAAGACAAGACAAGACAAGACAAGTAAAATATTTAAAATTTTTTCTATCTTTATTGGAGCTTAAATATGTATAAAGATAGAAAGATTTATTTATGTGCATTTGCTAATTTGGATTTATATCCTTCAGTTTTGAGATTAAAAAAACAAGCAGAAAGTTTTAATATATTTGATGAAATTTTGATATATAATGAATATAATTTACCTTATGATGAAAAATTTGAAACTTTACTTCGTAATAAATTAGTTCCTAGCAGAGGATTCGGATATTGGTGTTGGAAACCATTTGTTGTATTAAAAACACTAGAATCTATGAATGATAATGATATTTTATTATATGCAGATATAGGTTGTCACTTGAATATAGAAGGAATGAATAGGTTTTTAGAGTATTTGGATATAGTTATTGATAATGGAAGTTTATGTTTTGAATTGCCATATCTTGAAAAAGAATGGACAAAGTCTGATTTATTTAATTATTTTAATGTTATTAACGATAAAAACATAACAGATACTTTTCAAAGAGCAGCAACATCATTTTTTTTTATTGAGAAATGATATTAATATTAAATTTGTAAATAAATGGATTCAAGTTTATTATGATGATTTTTCTTTATCTGATGATACCCCTTCAAAAATAGCAAATGCTGATATATTTAGAGAACATAGACATGACCAGAGTATTTTTTCTATACTATCTAAAATATATAATTTCTATACTATTTCTTATAAAGAATTTGAAGTTAATGATAAAAAATTTCCTATTAATGCATTGAGAGATAAAAAAAATATATATAATTTTATTGCTTCAGATGCATGTAATATTTTTATTGATAAATTAGTTTGGTATATTCCAATAAAAAAAAACAGAGATAATATTAGGTATAATTTAAAAATATATGCTGTTCATTCAGTAAAAAAATATTTAGGTATTAAAGAAGATAATGATATAGTTATAACTAATGTTAATATAATGAATAGTTTTTTGAAACATATAATTGATAAGAAAATAATAAAATATATAAAAATTAATAAAAAAGAAATAAATTCTATTATAGATTATATGAATCAATATCAAAAAGTTATTAATAGATTATAATAATATTAAGGCTTACTAATTATATATTATTAGTAAGCCTTTTATTAAATTAAATAATTAAAAGTTATTTTTCAAATACTAAACTATCTCCTGATTTTTTTACTTTTATAGCATCTCCTTCTAAATATTTGCCTGCTAACATTTCTTTAGCTAAAGGATTTTCTATATAGTTTTGTATAGCTCTTTTCAATGGTCTTGCTCCAAATTGAGGATCATAACCAATATCAGCAATATAATCTATAGCTTCATCGCTTACATCTAAAGTTATTCTTCTGTCTTTAAGTCTGTTAGCAACTCTTGCTATTTGATTTCTTACTATCTCAGCAATATATTTTTTGTCAAGTCTAGTAAATGTTATTATCTCATCTATTCTGTTTAAGAACTCTGGTCTAAATGACATTTTAAGTAGTTCCTGAATTTTTTCTTTTATATCTTTTATATCATTAGCTTCAAGAATCAAATCAGAACCCAAATTACTAGTCATTATTATAATAGTATTTTTAAAATCTACTATTCTGCCTTGTCCGTCTGTAAGCCTTCCGTCATCTAATACCTGAAGAAGTACATTAAATACATCTGGGTGAGCTTTTTCTATTTCATCAAAAAGTATAACAGAATAAGGTCTTCTTCTTACAGCCTCTGTTAATTGTCCGCCTTCATCATAACCAACATATCCCGGAGGAGCTCCTATAAGTCTAGTAACTGAGAATTTCTCCATATACTCACTCATATCTATTCTTGTCAAAGCATGTTCATCACTAAATAAGAAGTCAGCAAGAGTTTTAGCAAGCTCAGTTTTACCAACTCCAGTAGGTCCTATGAATAAGAAACTTCCAAGAGGTTTATTTTCATCAGAAAGTCCAGCTCTATTTCTTCTAATAGCATCAGCAACAGAAGTTATAGCCTCATCTTGTCCTACAACTCTCTTATGTAATACTTCTTCAAGCTGTAAATATTTTTGTTTTTCACTAGCAAGCATTTTACTTACAGGTATTCCAGTCCATACTGATATAACTCTCGCTATATCATCTTCAGAAATCTCTTCTCTTAATAGTCTTTTTTTATCAGAGTTTTTAGCATCTTCCATTGCTTTAGAAGCCTCATCAAGTTTTTTCTGAAGTTCTGGAATTTTACCGTATTTTATTTCGGCAGCTTTTGCTAAATTTCCTTCTCTTGTATATTGAGTTTCTTTTATATTAAGCTCTTCAAGTTCTTCTTTTAATTTTCTAGTCTCTTCAATTCTTCCTTTTTCATTATCCCATTGAAGTTTCATTGCATTACGCTCTTCAGAAAGTTCGGATAATTCTTTTTCTAGTTTTTCTAATCTTTCTTTAGAAGCAGGGTCATTTTCTTTTGAAAGAGCTTGTTTTTCTATATTAAGCTGTAATATTTTTCTCTCCAATTTATCAAGTTCAGTAGGCTGACTGTCTATTTCTATTTTTAATTGGCTTGCAGCTTCATCTACCAAGTCAATAGCTTTGTCTGGCAGGTATCTGTTAGTTATATATCTGTTTGACAATACAGCAGCAGCAACTAATGCATCATCTTTTATTCTTACACCATGATGAACTTCGTATTTATCTTTTAATCCTCTTAATATTGAAATAGTATCTTCAACGCTAGGCTCTTTACAATAAACTTGCTGGAATCTTCTTTCAAGTGCTTTATCTTTTTCTATATATTTTCTATATTCATCTAAAGTAGTAGCACCTATTGCTCTTAATTCACCTCTTGCCAATGCAGGTTTTAATAAATTAGAAGCGTCCATTGCTCCTTCAGTGGCACCTGCTCCTACTAAAGTATGAAGCTCATCTATAAATAATATTATGTTACCTTCAGATTTTTCTATTTCAGTAATAACAGCTTTTAATCTCTCTTCAAACTCGCCTCTGAATTTAGCACCAGCTACTAATGCTCCCAAATCCAAAGCTAATAATCTTTTGTTTTTAAGTCCTTCAGGTACGTCTTGAGAAACTATTCTCCTAGCAAGCCCTTCAACAATAGCCGTTTTACCAACACCCGGCTCACCTATAAGTACAGGATTATTTTTTGTTCTTCTTGATAATACCTGCATAACACGTCTTATTTCTTCATCACGTCCTATAACAGGGTCTATTTTTCCTTCTTTGGCCAATTCTGTCAAATCACGGCAGTATTTATCAAGTGCCTGCATTTTTGCTTCTGGGTCTTGACTATTAACTCTCTGTCCGTTTCTTAATGCTTTTAATGCACTCAAAACTTCTTTTTTAGATATTCCGCTTTTTCTTAGCATGTCTCCTGCTTTATTGTCAGCTTCAACGAGTGCTAAGAATATATGTTCTGTAGATACATACTGATCTTTTAAAGCATTGGCTTCTTTTTCTGCTTTCGCTAAAATTTTACCAGCATTAGATGATAAATGTAATTGAACATTTTCTCCTGTTACTTTTACATTTTCATCAACTAGTTTTTGAGTTTTATCTATTAATGTATTTATAGGAACACCTATTCTTTCTACTAAAGGCTGAATAAGTCCGTCCTCTTGTTTTAATAATGCTAGAAGTAAATGTTCACTTTTTATTTCATTATGATCTTCGCCGTTAGCTATATTTGCAGCTTCATTTATAGCTTCTTGGGCTTTTATTGTATATTTATTATAATCCATATTCTAATTAATAGACGGCTTTTTTAATACCGCCTTACTCCTTTAAGTTTAATTAAATAATTTGTTTTTAGCATTTAACTGCTATGTTTATATGTATGCAAGAAATGTGCCAAATAAATACTGCACTATGTATTGTTTTTATGCTATTTATTTTACTTTTATATATTCAATTTTGTATTAAAATAAATATGATTGTATAAATTTGATATATGTAAAAATCTATTACTGTATATAAATAATACATTTTTTATTTGTTTTATTTAAGTATTAAACTTGTTTTAATACCTATTTTATAATTATATTATTTTAATATAGATAGTTTTTTATGTATTTGTTTTTTTGTCTTTATAAATAATTAAAATAATTCTTAAACAATACATTATATACTTGCTATATTATTAATTTAATACTTTTATATAATAATGGCATATCTTTTATATTAATATCATAATTTCCTTTATATGATTAGTGTATATATGTATCTGATATTTTTATATTATTTTATAATAAAAATATTTTGTGATATATAATTCATTTTTTAGTATATTATAATTGTTTATTTATAGTAATATTGTTAAAAGTAATACTTTATACTAATTGTAAGTAAATATATTTTACCTATAAAATCATAAAAAATAAACAAAAAAGTATTATTTATGTTCTTATTACTTGAATATGAATAATATATTTATTATAATTAAACTATATCAAAATATTGGAGTTAATATGAAACCTATAATAGGAATAAGCGGAAGTATTTTAAGTAATGATAATGACGGGGTATTTTCTGGATACGAAAGGGCTTATGTTAATGATGATTATGTTCTTTCTGTGTCTAAAGCAGGCGGAGTTCCTTATATTGTACCTATGATAGACAATGATGAGGATATAAAGGAGCAGGTATTGCATGTTGATGGGGTTTTGTTATCTGGTGGATATGATGTTGATCCTATTTACTGGGGTGAAGAAATTCATTCCAAATTAGGCAGAATATTTCCAAGAAGAGATAATCATGAATTAAAGATAGTCAAATATGCTTTAGAAATGAAGAAACCTATACTCGGTATATGCAGAGGTTGTCAGATTATTAATGTTGCTTTCGGTGGAAGTTTGTATCAGGATTTATCACTTATAGATAATTGCTATATAAAACATTCCCAAAGTGCCAAACCTTATGAAGCTACACATAGTATGACAACTAAAGAAGGAAGCATTATCAGAGAGATAGCAGGTGAGAGTGTAAGAGTTAATTCTTTTCACCATTTAGCTATCAAAGATTTGGGTAAAGGATTAATTGCCACAGGATATTCTAAAGACGGTATAGTTGAAAGCATAGAATATATGGAAGATGGTAATTTTGTGTTTGGTGTGCAGTTTCACCCGGAAATGATGCATGCCCATTATGATTTTGCTTTAGATATTTTTAAGAAGTTAGTTTCAAAGTGTAAGAAATAGTGTTAATAAAGGAGTTTTTATATGTCATCAAATAAATTAGGATTATTTAGTATAGTATTATTAGGTATAAATGCAATAGTAGGTACTGGTATATTTCTGCTTCCAAATCAGGCATATGCTGAAGTTGGAGTAACTAGTATAGGTGTAATAGTTTTTGATGCTTTTTTGGTTATCAGTATAGCATTATGTTTTGCTGAAATGGGAGGAATGTATAAGAATAATGGAGGTCCTTATCTTTATGCTAAAGATGCATTCGGAGATTTTGTAGGTTTTGAAGTTGGTATAATGAAATGGGCTATAAGTATAATTGCTTGGGCAGCTATGGCTATGGGTTTTCCTACCGCTTTAGGTGCTGTTTGGGCTCCTGCACAAAATCCAGCAGTTCAAAAGATTATAGCTATAACTATACTTGTGCTTCTTGGTATAATGAATATAATGGGAGTAAAAATATCCAAAATAATGAATAATATAGTAACTACTGGTAAATTAATACCTTTAATATTATTTGTTACTGTAGGTATTTTCTTTATAAAAGGCGAAAACTTTGTTAATCCGGTTTCTGAAAGCGGAGAGGTATTATTAAAAGGTACTTTTGGAAGTGCGGCACTACTTATATTTTATGCTTTTACAGGTTTTGAATCAATAGGTGTTGCGGCAGGAGATATGGATAATGCCAAAAAGAATGTTCCATTAGCTATATGTATAGTTTTAATATTGGTAGCTATAATATATATACTTATACAGGTAAATAGTATAGGTATATTAGGAGCTTCTCTTGCTACAACAAGTACTCCAGTTGCAACAGCAGCAGAGAAGTTTTTAGGAAAATGGGCTGGTGCTATGGTAACAGCAGGTACTTTAATATCTATAGGGGGTATAAATATAGCTTCTTCATTTTTGACTCCTCGTGCTGGCGTTGCTATGTCAGATGAACATCAGCTTCCAAGTATAATTTCAAAAAGAAATTCAAAAGATGTTCCATATGTAGCAGTAATAATATCAGTAGTATTGACAGCTTTAGTAACATTAACAGGAAGTTTTACTACATTAGCAGCTATAAGTGTAGTATCACGTTTTGCTCAATATATACCTACATGTTTGGCAGTTCCAGTGATGAGAAAGAAAGCACCCGATATGGAAAGAGGATTTGTACTTCCTTTTGGTCCGGTTATACCAATAATTGCTACGGTTGTTAGTTTGTGGTTATTATCTCAGTCAGATTTGAAGAAGATAATATTTGGTTTGGGCGGTTTGGTTATAGGAGCTGTAGTATACTTTATAATGAAAATATCAAATAAAAAATAATAAAAAATGTACTTTTTACGGTATATAATATTGTTTTTAAGAACTGAAAAACAGTTATATACCGTAATATTATATATAGTAATATATTGTTTTATTTTAATATTTTTTAAATAAAATTAAATATTGTTTAAATAATATCTTGACAAATATTTAAAATAATATAACATAAGTATGTAATATGAACGCAAATATCAATAAAAAAAATATTTTAATAACAAATAATCCTAAATTTAAAGAGGTAAATAGTCATAATATAGAGATAATTTATTTTCCTGATTTAGATTTTATGGGTATACTCTATAAGGCTAGAGATTATATACATTTATATTATAAACTCTTAACTCACCCAATAGTGAGCAGTATAAAGCCTTATGAGACTCCGTATAAAAGTATAGCTCTTTCTAATAATAATGGAGAACTTGATTTGGAGTCATTGGAGCTTATAGAGAATTCTATAGCATTGACCAATAATTTTTTGGATAAGCCTAGAAGAAAACTTACTGAAACTATAGATGAGGATTTCAAGTTAATAGATTACAAACTTGTTTCGGGAGCCATAGAAAGTATTTTATAGTATGAATTTTAAGGAGATTATAGATGAGCAATTTGTATGATTGTATTATAATAGGCGGTGGTCCGTCTGGTTTGGCTGCTGGTATATATTCTGCTAGAGCTAGATTAAAAACTGTTCTTTTTGAAAAAGGAAGTTTCGGGGGGCAGATTAGTATAACTGATGAAATAGCTAACTATCCGGGTTTTTATGAAGCGTCAGAAGAAGGAAGACACCCAAAAAATCTTATAAATAAAATGATAGAGCAGGCTAAAACATTTGGTGCTGAAATAGAACATAAAGAAGTTACAGATGTTAAGTTGGATGGAAAGATTAAGGAAGTAACATTATCTGACGGAACTGTTTATCAGTCTAAGGTAGTTATAATAGCTACAGGTGCTCAGCCTAGAAAATTGGGCTGTAAAGGCGAGTTGGAATATACAGGTAAAGGAGTTTCTTACTGTGCTACATGCGATGCTAACTTTTTTGAAGGTATGGAAGTATTCTGTATAGGAGGAGGCGATACAGCGGTAGAAGAAGCTATGTATTTGTCTAAATTTGCTAGAAAAGTAACTCTTATAGTGAGAAAGGATTATGTACGCTGTGCTAATTCTATAGAAGAAAAAGCTAAAGCAAATCCAAAAATAGAAATAAAATTTAGAACAGAACTTTTAGAACTTAAAGGCGATGGAATAGTTGAATCTGCTATATTCTTAAACAATGAAACAGGCGAAAAATATGAATATAAAGCAGATGAAGAAGATGGAACATTCGGAGTATTTATTTTTGTAGGTTATGTTCCTTTGACAAAATTGTTTGAAGGTAAAGTAGCTATGCAGGACGGATATATTCTCACAGATGAAGAGATGAAAACAAATGTTGAAGGTGTATTTGCCTGCGGAGATTTAAGACCAAAAATGCTTAAACAAGTTATTACTGCTGCTGCAGACGGAGCAATAGCTGGTATTTCAGCAAACAAATACATAGAAGAAAAATTTGCTGAATAATTTTTTTTGAATAGTGAAAAAGTATTGACAATAATACAAAAAATGTTATATATTATATAGTATAAATAAAAATATTAAAAAGGATATATGTTGATGAAATTTAGTATCTGAGTGAATAATTTATCTTGCGGTGCAATGAATAATATGTTTTATAATTCCTTGGCTGAATTATATGATTTGCAGACAGTAAATTTCTCAGGGATTAAAGTTTATGTATATCGATTATTGTGTAATTATAAGAGCGGAATACATGTTTTTTAATATGTTTCTGCTCTTTTTTGTTGATATAATTTAATTTATATAAATTATATAAAAATAAAAACTATAAAGGAGACTATATGAAGTTAGAGATAGGCGAGATTTATATTAAAGATATAAAGCTTGACAAAATTTCAAAAGTCGAGAATGGCGTACTCTATGTAAACGCAGATGAGGTTACAAAGATTGTACTTGAAGACGATAAGTTGAAAAGTGTAAAAATTGATGTGGCTCGTCCTGGAGAATCTGTACGTATTACTCCAGTAAAAGACGTAATTGAACCTAGAGTAAAAGTTGACGGCAGAGGCGGTATATTTCCGGGTATGATATCTAAAGTAGATACAGTTGGAGAAGGTAAAACTCATGTTTTAAAAGGTGCTGCTGTAGTTACTTGCGGTAAAATAGTAGGTTTCCAAGAAGGTATCATAGATATGACTGGACCTGGAGCTGATTATACACCATTCTCAAAACTTAATAATCTATGTCTTGTTATAGAGCCGGTAGAGCCTATAGAAAAACATGATTATGAAGCAGCAGTAAGAGGAGCTGGTTTAAGAGTAGCTACTTATTTAGGAAAATTGGCTAAAGATTTAAAACCTGATAATACTTACAGCTATGAAACTAAACCTATATTTGAACAAGCAGCAATGTATCCTAACTTACCAAAAGTAGGCTATATATATATGCTTCAAACTCAAGGTTTATTGCATGATACTTATGTTTATGGTGTAGATGCTAAGAAAATAGTTCCGACATTCATTTATCCAACAGAAGTAATGGACGGTGCTATAGTAAGCGGTAACTGTGTATCAGCTTGTGATAAAAATACTACTTATCACCACTTAAATAACCCAGTAATTAAAGCTTTATATGAAAAACATGGTAAAGATATTAACTTTATGGGTGTTATAATAACAAATGAAAATGTATTTTTAGCAGATAAAATGCGTTCATCAGATTGGTCATCAAAATTGGCTAAATACTTCGGATTAGATGCAGTAATCATCTCAGAAGAAGGATTCGGCAACCCAGATGCTGACTTAATAATGAACTGTAAAAAAGCAGAAGCATTTGGTATAAAAACATGTATCATAACAGATGAGTATGCTGGAAGAGACGGAGCTTCACAGTCTTTAGCAGATTCTGATGTATCAGCAAATGCAGTAGTAACAGCAGGTAATGCTAATGTAGTTATTAACTTGCCAAAAATGGATAAAGTAATAGGTATGTTAGACTTTACAGATAAAATAGCAGGCGGATTTGACGGATCATTAAAAGCAGATGGTTCTATTGAGGCAGAATTACAAGTTATTACTGGTGCTACAAACGAATTAGGTTTTAATAAATTTAGTGCTACAGGACTATAAGTTTTTGTAATGCTGATTTTTTAAAATATAAACAAAATTTTTTAGGAGGAAAGCCATGAGTATTTTAAATGGTAAAAAAGTAATTATCATTGGCGATAGAGACGGCATTCCTGGAGAAGCTATCAAAGCATGCGTTGAAACAGTACAAGACGCAGAAGTTTTGTTTGCTGCTACGGAGTGTTTTGTTTGAACAGCCGCAGGAGCGATGGATTTAGAGAATCAAAAGAGAATTAAAGAATTTGCAGAAAAATTTGGAGGAGAAAATATAGTAGTATTATTTGGTGCAGCAGAAGCAGAAGCAAGCGGTTTGGCAGCTGAAACAGTAATGTTAGGCGATCCTACATACGCAGGAGCTTTGGCTAATGTTGCTTTACATTTAGATGCCTATCATGCTGTAGAACCAGAATTCAAAGAAGCAGTAGATCCTGCTGTTTATGATGAACAGGTTGGTATGGCAGAAATGACATTAAATGTAGATGAAATCATCGCAGAAATGAAAAGAATGCGTGAAGAAAATAAAAACTCATAATACACTATATAAACTTATAAATTTTTGATAAAAAATAAATTCTCTAAAAAATAAAAATCCATTGTAATTAAAAACCAGTTTGGTTTTTTAAAAAATCGGCAGCCTTATATTTAATATTTGGTTGCCTTATATTAAAAAATTAGGAGGCTTAAATGCCAGAATATAAAATAGTTCATTATATCAATCAGTTCTTCGCTAATATCGGCGGAGAGGAAAAGGCTGATATAGCTCCGGAGAAAAGAGACGGAGTTGTAGGTCCTGGTGCCGGATTACAAGGCGAGTTTAAAAAACTAGGTATTGATGCACAAATAGTAGGTACTGTTATATGCGGTGACTCTTACTTTAACGAAAACCTAGATAAAGCTAAAGCTGAAGTTTTAGATATGATAAAAAGCTTCAGTCCAGATTTGGTTATAGCAGGTCCTGCTTTCAATGCCGGACGTTATGGTACAGCTTGCGGTACTGTTGCCAAAATGGTACAAGATGAGCTTAAAATCCCAGCTATTACTGGTATGTATATTGAAAATCCAGGTGCAGATATGTTTAAGAAAGATGTTTATATCGTTTCTACTAAAGATTCTGCCGCAGGTATGAGAAATGCTTTGCCAGTTATAGCTAAATTAGCTTCTAAACTTCTTAAAAAAGAAGAACTAGGAACTCCGGAAGCAGAAGGTTATATACCAAGAGGAATACGTAAAGTATTATTCAGAGAAAAAAGCGGTGCTGAAAGAGCTGTTGACATGCTTATACAAAAAATTAAAGGTGAAGCATTTACTACAGAATATCCAATGCCGGACTTTGACAGAGTAACTCCGGGCGAAGCTATTAAAGATATCACTAAAGCTAAAATAGCATTGGTAACAAGCGGAGGTATAGTGCCTTCAGGAAACCCAGACCATATAGAATCTTCTTCAGCTTCTAAATACGGCAGATACTCTATAGATGATATGGGAGAAACTGCTCACGGAGGTTATGACCCTACTTATGCTAACCAAGACCCTAACAGAGTATTACCTGTCGATGTATTAAAAGATTTACAAAAAGAAGGTAAAATAGGAGAGCTTTATCCTTATTACTATACTACTACTGGTAATGGTACTTCAGTAAAAAGTTCTAAAGCATTTGCAACTGAATTTGCTCAGACTTTAGTCAAAGATGGAGTTCAAGCTGTTATATTAACATCAACCTGAGGAACTTGTACTCGTTGCGGTGCAACGATGGTTAAAGCAATAGAAGCTACTGGAATACCTGTAGTCCATATTTGTACTATTGTTCCTATATCTTTAACAGTTGGTGCTAACAGAATAGTTCCGGCAGTTGCTATACCTCACCCTCTAGGCAATCCTAATTTGTCTAAAGAAGATGAGAAAAAATTAAGACGTACATTAGTTGAAAGAGCATTGAAAGCTTTAACAACTCCTGTAGATACACAAACAGTTTTTGAAGATTAATTTGAAAATTGAGAATATTTATATATACTATTATATATAAATAAAAAATAATTTATTAAATAAAAATAAAGGGGGAGTACAAATATTTAACTATACTTGTATGTCCCCCATTATTTCATTTGTATAAATAAAAATAAATATTGGAGATTAAAAAGATGAGTTATGCTGTATTAAAAGCTGCTGCTTATGCTATAGTACATGCACCTGATATGGTGGTTAATAATGGTACTACGCAGACAGTTGAAAGAGAAGTTAATCCTGATTCGGACTATTTGAAAAAACTTAAAGAACATCTCAGACCTTTTGAAGATGTTGTAAATTATGCTCCTAACCAAACTTATATTGGTAATCTTCACCCTGAAGAATTAAAAAAACTTGCATCTCAGGTTTCTGATGAAGTTAAAAAAGCTGGAGGAAGCTGGATAGGTGTGCCTTGTAAAGGTGAAAGAAACGGTAAATTCGGTGAAATTTTTGCTGAAGATGAATTCATTTTTATGATGAAAATATCTGATGTATTTGAATTGGTATATTTGGAAGCTGAATTTGAGAAAAAAATGAGAGATGCTTATATTGCTTCGGAATCTAAATATAAAACAGAAGAAGAAATTAAAAAAGATTTAGCTCAGGTAAAATGTGAGACTAAAATCGATGAAATAGAAAGATTAATAAAAGAGGAACATGCTGAAGGTTTATATTTCAATGAAAAATTAGTAGGCTGTATTAAAAGAGCACATGATGTTGATATTAACTTAAGTGCACATGTTATTTTTGAAAACTTAGCAGTTAAAGCTTCTGGTATTATGGCTTTAAAAGAACTTATCAGAAAGAAAAACATTGATCCTAAAACAATTGATTTGGTTATAGAATGTTCTGAAGAGGCTTGCGGCGATATGAACCAAAGAGGAGGCGGTAACTTCGCTAAAAGTATAGCTGAAATTGCTGGAATACCTAATGCTACAGGTTTTGATATTAGAGGATTCTGTGCTGCTCCTTCACATGCTTTGGTAACTGCTGCTTCTTTAGTTAAAGCTGGTTCTTATAAAAATGTAGTAATAGTTGCAGGCGGTGCTACTGCTAAATTGGGTATGAATGGTAAAAGCCATGTAACTAAAAATCTTCCTATCATCGAAGATATATTAGGTGCTTTTGCTGTACTTATCAGTGAGAATGACGGAGTACACCCTATAATAAGAACAGATGTACTTGGAAGACATACTGTTGCTACTGGTTCTGCTCCTCAGGCAGTTATGACATCTTTGATAGTAAATCCGCTAGAAAAAGCAAACTTAAAAGTTACAGATATAGATAAATATACCGTAGAAATGCAGAACCCTGATGTAACTAAACCTGCAGGTGCTGGTGATGTTCCAGAGGCTAATTATAAAATGATAGCAGCTATTGGTGTTAAGAAAGGCGACTTAGAAAGAAGCCAAATAGCTGAATTTGTTGATAAAAATGGTATGTCTGGCTGGGCTCCAACTCAAGGTCATATACCATCTGGAGTACCTTATTTGGGTTATGCTATTGAAGACATTATGGCTGGTAAAATTAATCGTGTAATGCTTATAGGTAAAGGTTCATTATTTTTAGGAAGAATGACTAATCTTTTTGACGGTATATCTGTTATTATCGAAAAAAACAGCGGTGATAAAGGTACAAGCGAAGGTGTTTCAAAAGAAGAAGTTAATAAACTTATTGCTAATGCTATGAGAGATTTCGCTAAAAGTATGTTAGGTGAGTAAGGAGGTATTAGATGAGTGATGCTTCTAATTCAGCTATAAAATCTATGATAGGTGAAACCTTCCTTTCACTTGCTAATGCTTTAGAAACAGGACAATTCGGAAAAAAAGTACGTGTTGGTATTACAAATAGAGGTTCTGAGCATGGGGCAGAGGCTGTATCTCTTGGCGGCGTTATAGCTATGAACAGAAACAAAAATGTTGAAGTTGTTTTAATTGGTGAGAAAAATTCTACTGGACTTCAAACAATAGAAACTGACTGCGATGAGAAGGCTCATAAAATAATGGAAGAAATGCTCTCTAAAGGAGAATTAGATGCTTGTGTTACTATGCATTATCCTTTCCCTATAGGAGTATCTACTGTAGGAAGAGTTATATCTCAGGCTAATGGAAAAGAAACATATATAGCTACTACTACAGGAACTTCTGCTACTGTTAGAGATCAGGCTATGTTTAAAAATGCTATTTACGGAATAATAACAGCAAAAGCATGCGGTATTAAAGAACCAACAGTTGGTATACTTAATATTGATTCTGCACGTACTGTAGAGAGAGCTTTGAAAGAATTGGCTTCTAATGGATATAATATAAAATTCGGAGCTTCTAACCGTGCTGACGGCGGTGCAGTTTTAAGAGGAAATGATCTTATAACTGGTGCTGTTGATGTTGTTGTATGTGATTCTCTTACTGGAAACATACTTATAAAAATGTTCTCATCATTTAATAGCGGCGGAAGTTATGAGGCTATAGGATATGGTTATGGTCCGGGTATAGGATTTGGATTTAAAACTCCTATATTCATTATTTCTAGAGCTTCTGGTTCTAATGTTATTGCTGGTGCTATTGAATATGCCTATCAATGTATAAGCGGTAATTTAATAGATGTTATGAATAAAGAAGAAGAAGAAGTAAAAAAATATGGTTTTGATTCTATTTTAGATAGTTTAAAACCTAAAGCAAACGCTTCTTCTGGCAGTGAAAAGTCTAAACCTTCTATAGCTAAAGAAGTTGTAACTGCACAAATTGCTGGTGTTGAAGTTATGGACTTGGATGCAGCTGTAGATTTGGTTATGGAAAATGGTATATATGCTGAGTCTGGTATGGGATGTACTGGACCTATCATATTAGTGAGTGATAAGAATAAAGAAAATGCAGAGAATATTTTGAGAAAAGGCGGATTTATATCTTAGGTTAAGATTATCCCAAGCGAAGACTAACTATAATAATAGTAACTTTTTTTACTAGATTTTGTAAATTATGGAAACATTAGATATAAAAAATAATATCTAGTGTTTCCATTTTTTATATTCATTAAAAATATTAAAATCATAGGAGTTTATTATGGAAGTTATATCAAACATAGTAGCTAAAGTAAACAGTATTTTATGGGATTATTTGCTAATAATTCTGCTATGCGGAACAGGTATTTACTTTACTATTAGACTTAAGTTCGTTCAAATACTTAAGTTTAAAGATGGTTGGAATAGAACTTTCGGAGGTCTTTCTTTAAAAGGTAAGGCAGCGGACAAAGAGGGTATGAGTTCTTTCCAATCTTTAGCAACAGCAATAGCCGCTCAAGTAGGTACTGGTAATTTAGCAGGTGCAGCAACAGCTTTGATAGCTGGAGGACCAGGTGCTATTTTTTGGATGTGGATGTCTGCATTCTTTGGTATGGCAACAATATTTGTTGAGGCGTCTTTGGGTCAGAAATACAAAACTACAACAGAAGATGGACATGTTATAGGAGGACCTGCTTACTATATACGTGCTGCTTATAAAGGAGCTTTCGGTAAATTTTTAGCTGGTTTATTTGCTGTATTTATTATACTAGCTTTAGGATTTATGGGAAATATGGTTCAGTCTAATTCTATAAGCGGTGCTTTTGTTAATGCTTTTCCTAGTGTTAAACCTATTTATGTTGGTATAGTATGTGCTGTAATTGCTGCATTTATATTTATTGGCGGATTAAAAAGAATAGCATCATTTACAGAAAAAATAGTTCCTATAATGGCTTTATTCTATATTATAGGTTCTGTAATTATTGTAATAATGAATATTAAGAATCTTCCTAGTTCTATAGCTTTAATATTTACAGGTGCTTTCAATCCTCAGGCTGTTATAGGAGGCGGATTAGGTATAGGAATTCAGCAGGCTATGCGTTTTGGTGTTGCAAGAGGTTTATTTTCTAATGAAGCTGGTATGGGTTCTACTCCTCATGCACATGCTTTGGCTAAAGTTAAACATCCTTGCGAACAGGGTGTTGTTGCTATGATAGGTGTATTCTTTGATACATTTGTAGTTGTAACTTTAACTGCTTTAGTAATACTTACTTCCAATATATTACAAACTCAAATATATCCTTTAACTTCTGCTGCTGATATACCTGAAATATTGAAAGGAGTAGGTTTGCCTCAGGAAGCATTCAGAATGGGATTTGGATTCTTTGGAGTAGTTTTTGTTGCTGTATGTTTGTTCTTCTTTGCTTTCACTACAATAGTAGGCTGGTATTTCTTTGGAGAGCAAAATATTAAATATCTATTTGGTGTAAAAGCTACTAAAGTATATGCTGTATTAGTAGTAGCATTTGTACTTTTAGGTTCAGCATTAAAAGTTGATTTAGTATGGTCTTTAGCAGATACTTTCAATGGGTTAATGGTTATACCAAACCTTTTGGGACTTTTGGCTTTAGGCGGAGTTGCTTCTGCTTTATTCAAAGAATATAATAATTTTAATAAAAAATAATAAATATAATTTCTCATTAATTCAAAAAATTATACTTTATTAATTTTAAGGTGTCTGACATGTTTTTATCTTGTCAGACACTTTAAATCTAATTTTACATTCTATTATTTTTTACTAATAATGTTATTAGTAATATTTTTTATCTTAATTTATTTATAAATGTAAGAAAGGATATTTTTTGCATTTATTATAGGAGAGTTGATGTACATTATTGAACAATTAGTCTCGAGAATTAATTCATTTTTATGGGACTATACACTACTTATATTTTTATGCGGTACAGGTTTATATTTTACTATACGTTTAAGATTTATACAAATAAGAGAGTTTAAAGACAGTTTCAAATCTACATTTGGTTCAGTATCATTGAAAGGAAATGCAGCTGATGAACATGGCATGAGTTCTTTTCAATCATTGGCAACTTCAATAGCAGCTCAGGTTGGTACTGGAAATTTGGCTGGTGCAGCAACAGCTTTGGTGGCAGGAGGACCGGGTGCTATATTTTGGATGTGGGTATCTGCTTTTTTGGGAATGGCTACAATATTTGCTGAAGCTACTTTGGCTCAGAAGTTTAAAACATATAAAGATGGCTATGTTATAGGAGGACCTGCATATTATATACAGGCTGCTTATAAAGGAACTTTAGGTAAAGTAATATCAGTTGTATTTGCTGTACTTATTATTTTTGCTTTAGGGATAATGGGAAATATGGTGCAGTCTAATTCTATATCATCAGCATTTTCAAATTCTTTTCCTGTTAATACAAAAGTTATAGGTGTAATTGCAGCAGTACTTTCTGGATTTATATTTTTGGGCGGAGTAAAAAGAATAGCTTCTTTTACAGAAAAAATAGTTCCTATAATGGCTATATCTTATTTAGTTGGTGCTATTGTATTAATAATGCTTAATATAACAAAAGTTCCGCATGCGTTTTACATGATATTTGTATCGGCATTTAATCCTCAGGCTGTTATTGGCGGATCATTAGGTATAGGAATTCAGCAGGCTATGCGTTTTGGTATAGCTAGAGGATTATTTTCTAATGAAGCAGGTATGGGTTCTACTCCGCATGCCCACGCTATTGCAAAAGTGGATCATCCTTGCGAACAGGGTGTTGTTGCTATGATGGGAGTATTTTTTACTTTTATAGTATTAACATTAACCGCTTTGGTTATATTAACTTCTGGAATATTAGAAGAACAAATTTATCATTTGAGTTCTCCAAGTTTAATACCAGAAACTTTAAAAGGAATAGGATTAGCTCAGAAAGCTTTTGAAATGAAATTCGGACATATTGGAGTAATATTTATAGCTTTATGTCTGCTATTTTTTGCTTTTTCTACAATTATTGCTTGGTATTTTTTTGGAGAGCAGAATATAAAATATTTATTTGGACAAAAAGCTGCTAAAGTATATGCATTAGTAGTTGTTGTATTTATATTTATAGGTTCTACACTTAAAGTAGATTTAGTATGGGCTTTAGCAGATTGTTTTAATGGATTAATGGTTATACCAAATCTTCTTGGTATATTGGCATTAAGTCCTTTAGTTTCATCGCTTGCAAAAGATTATAAAAAGTTTAAAAAAGAAAAAGAAAGTAAAAATAAATAATTTATAAGTTATTTGATATTATATAAGAGGGCTTATATTTTGCTGTAAGTCCTCTTTTATGTATCAAACTATTTTTTAGGTTTAAATATTAATGATATAGAATTTACACAATGTCTTGTATTTTTTTCAGTAAAATGTTCTCCCTGAAATACATGACCTAAATGTCCGCCGCAATTACTGCAGGTTATCTCTATTCTGTAGCCGTCTTCATCTAATGATCTTCTTACAGAACCTTTTATCTCATCATCAAAACTAGGCCAGCCGCAATGTGATTTGAATTTATCTTCTGAACGGTATAATTCTGCACCGCATTGTTTGCAGCAGTATACTCCTTCTTCAAAAAAGTCATTATATTTTCCTGTAAACGGATATTCTGTGCCTTTAAAAATTATTACATTTTTTTCTTCTTCTGTTAGCTCTCTTTTTTCCATAGTATATTTTACCTCTTTTTTTATATTTGCTGTATTTAAATTATAAGAAATTATTGATAATAGCTGTTAATTTTTCATTTTCAATATCTTTTATATTTATAATATCTTTAGGTTTATCAAGACTTTTAGAAATCTCTTTTTCAAATAGTCCTACATTGTACCAATTATTATTTTTGTATCCTACATTATGATAAGTACCTATAAGATTAAATCCTAAAGAATAATGAAGTTTTTCGCTTTTTTCATTAGGCAGTGTAACTTTTGAATATATATTTCTTATTCCCTGATATTTTAAAATATCTATAATTATATAGCATAATTTTTTACCTATGCCTTTAGAAGTGCTGGAATTATCTATATATACTGAAAGCTCAGTATTCCAATTATACGCTTCTCTTTCCATAAACTTATTGGCATAAGCATATCCTATTATTTTACCGCTTTCATCTTCGCATAATAAGTACGGATATTTTTTAGTTATATTTTCTATTCTTTTTTTGAACTCTTCTTCAGTTGGAAGTTTGTATTCAAAAGTAATAGGCATGTCAATATACTGAGAGTATATTTTAAGTATTGGTAAAGTGTCTTCTACATTAGCTAATCTTATTTTCATTTTTATTTCTTTTTTAATTTATTTTAAGTTATTATATACTGCAATTATATTTTTTGGAATATCAGTTAATTCTTAATTACAAAAGATTTACTCATAAAATCATTGACTTTTTTTTATACTATGATATTATATATAAGACCGATTATATTGGTAAACTTTTCCGTAATAGCAAAACGCTCTTAAATTATTATTAAATATTTTTTATAATAATTAAAAAAGACGTTGTTACTTTAATTTTAAGTAATCAAAGCATTATGATTTTTAATAATACTAATGTTTTTTAATAATGTATGAAATTTATGGATAGGGTGCCGTAGTCGGTACTCTATTTTATTTTAAAGGATATGATTATGTCATTACCAGTTATGAAAGACCTTTTAGAGGCAGGCGTACATTTCGGACACCCAACTAGAAAATGGGATCCTAGAATGAAACCATTTATTTTCCAAGAGAGAAATGATATCTATATCATCGACCTTATGAAAACTTTGACTTACGTTAAAAAAGCATATGATGCAGTTAAAGAAATGGCTAGAAACGGCGGAAATGTTCTTTTTGTAGGAACTAAAAAACAAGCTTCACAAAGCATAAAAGAAGCTGCTGAAAAATGCGATATGTACTATGTTAATAACAGATGGCTTGGCGGTATGCTTACAAACTTTGCTACTATCAAAAAAAGTATTGCCAGACTTAAAAGAATAGAAAAAGAAGAAGTTGACGGTACATTTGATAAACTTCCTAAAAAAGAGGTTATTTTACTTCTTAAAGAAAAAGAAAGATTAGAAAAGAACTTTGCTGGTATTAAAGATATGGAAAACTTACCAGATATGCTTTTTGTAATAGATCCTATGCAGGAAGCTATTGCTGTAAGCGAAGCTAGAAAATTAGGAATACCTGTAGTTGCTGTAGTAGATACTAACTGTAACCCAGAAGTTATTGATCACCCAATACCAGGTAATGATGATGCTATCAGAGCTATAAGTTTATTTGCTGGCGTTGTTGCTTCTGCTGTTATAGAAGGACAAAATGAAGCAGGTAAAGAAACATTGGCTAAACATGATTCTTCAAGTGAGGTACCAGAAGAAGAAGTTTATGACAATAGTGCTACTGAAGCTGCTGAAGCTATTGCTGAACAATACGGTGTTTCTCAAGAAGATGATGAGTAATTAAACTAAAAACAATAAAATTAAATATATAAGGATAATTTTCAATGGCAAATATTAATATGGATATTATTAAGGAGCTTAGAGAACGTACAGGCGTAGGTATTATGGACTGTAAAAAAGCTCTTCAAGAGACTGACGGTGATATGGATAAGGCTATTCGCCTTCTTAAAGAAAAAGGTGCTGCTGTCGCTGCTAAAAAAAATGAGCGTACAGTTAAAGAAGGTTCTATAGGCTTTTGTGTTAATGATGATAAAAATAAACTTGCATGCATAGAACTTCAATGCGAAACTGATTTCGTTGCTAAAAATGAATTATTCATCAATTTAGCTAAAGAAATTGCTAATACTGCTATGGGATTTGATGATGTGTCAGTAGATTCTCTTTTGAATGCTAAGGTAGCTAATGGCGACACTATTCAAGGTATGATAAATGAGGGTATACAAAAATGGGGAGAAAAAACAGTACTTGCAGAAGCTAAAGTTATGAAAACTGACGGTTTCTTTGGTACTTATTGCCACTTCAATAATAAACTTGTTGCTATAGTAGAATTTGATGTTAAACCAAAAGGAAAATGTCAGGAAATAGCAGATCAAATAGCTATGCATGTTGCTAGTGAAAAGCCTTTAGCTTTAAATAGAGAAGGAATAGATCCTAATGCTGTTAAAGAGCAGAAAGAAATATTTGAAAAACAAGTTAGAGATGCTGGCAAACCAGAAAACATGATAGAAAAAATAGTTGATGGTAAAATGAGTGCTTGGTATTCTGAAAGTGTTCTTATAGACCAAAAATTATTTACTGACAATAAAATCTCTATTAAAAGTTTAATAGATGAAATCTCTAAAGAAGCGGGTTCTGAAGCATCTATCAAAAATTTTGTAATTGTTTCATTAGGTTTATAATTAAATAATTACTTAAAAATAAAATATAAGCGGATTACTATTTTTTTATAGCAGTCCGCTTTTTTATTATCATATTATAATGCATATAAAAATAAAGGCTATGACTTATAAAAAATCACAGCCTTTTATTAAATAAAAGAGTATAAATATAAATGAGTTAATCTTACTAGTCGCTGAATGATATTACACCTTCAATAATAGCTTCAAATCTGTCTGGTTCAATAATCATTACGGTATCATCTACTTTCAAATTAGGTGCAAAATCTCCTATACTTATTAAGAAAGAGTGAGCACTTTTGTACTGTCTAGCATATTCCATAAACTGATCTACTGTTTCCTGACGCATAGGATATCCGGAAGTATCTAAAGCAAATGTACTTTTGTACGACTGACCTTCAGAACCAAATTTCTTAATAGTAACAAAGAATACCAAAGTATCAGATTTTTTAGTATGATCTGTAACTACGTATCCGTTTAATGTTAATATTCTGTAGAAATATTTTTCCAAATATTCTATAATATCCATTTCCAAGGCGGTTCTGAATGCATTGTTTGCTATGATAGAACTGTATGTTTTTAATTTTTGGTCTACGTCTAAGTATATATTTCTTACTGATTTAATTATTTCCCATTGTTTAACAGCAGCTTCAAACTGTTTGTTTTTTACCAAAGTTTCAGCATATCTGTATCTTTCATCAACAACTTTTTCATTAGGTATATTTTCTTTAGTAAGTACTTGTCCATAATATTCTCTTGCTTTTGTATAGTTTCCAAGCTCATAGTATGAGTTAGCAAGGTTTAAAGATATTGCATCTTTATCAGATACTTCATTACTTTCATATGCTATTTCTAGTTCTTTAATAGCATTTTGGAAATCTCTGCTTGAAGATAATATTTCACCTAATAATAAGTGGTATGAAGGGTTAGTACCATCTAATGCAATAGCTTTTTCTATTTGCTGCTGAGCTGCATGGTAAGAACGTATTTTATAAAAACATTCAGCAAGCATATACAATAACTGCGGATTGCTGTCATTCTGAGCTGCAGCTGAAGAAAGATATTTTTGAGCCTGTACCCATTCTCCATATTGATAACAAACAGAACCAGCTTTGAATAAAGAGTCATAATCATTATCTCTTATTTTTGTAATCATATCATATTCATCTATAGCTTTCTTTGTATTTCCTGTTTGTTCGTATATTCTAGCTAAAAATTCTCTTACAGTTAATTCGCTTAATTCTTTAGTAAAATATGCTCCGTCTATCATATTTTGTAATGCTGCCATAGCAAGTATGTACTGCTGCTGTTTATAATACATATTAGCCGTCATCCATAATATATTGGCATCTTTTTTATATTTAGGATCTAGAGTATTAATTTCTCTCATGGCTACATCATAATTTTGTTCATTGTAGGCCTGAACTATTTTTTTTAGTTTGATAGGGTATGAGCCGCTTTTAATAACGTACTGAGTGGCAAAACCTAATAAAACAATTAAAACTAATATTACGATTAATGAAGCTTCCACGATTCTAATCCCTTTTATTCATAATATATAACTGGACTTCCAGTTTCTTCTGATTCATTTAAAGCATCTTTAATTTTTCTCATCATACTATCTTTTACAACGAATACAGACATTTTGTTTGATCCATTACTAGAAAAATCAAAGCCGCTTACAGCCATAGATACATTAATATCTACACTTTCTCCATTATATTCAAAATTATAATTTTTTAATGCTTTAAAATATCTTTTAGTAGCTTTCCAAGCCTCGTCCTCATTTGCAAAAATTACAGAGTATATAATATTATCATAAAGCAAACATTGATTTTCACCTATTCTGGCATTCTTCTTTATTGCTTTTATTAGCTCCTCTTGCATCTTTCTATAAGCAGAGTTTCCATATTCATTTATAATAGAGTTACTATTTGATATTTTAAATGCTATAATACCTATAGCATGTTTATATCTTTGAGAAAATGCTATTATATTTTTTATAGTGCTGGAAAATATTTCATATTCTGATTTATTAATTTTTATAACATTATCATTTTCTGTTTTATATTCATCTTCATCATAATCATCTATTACTTCATCTTCAATAGTATATCCCAAATTATATAATATAGTTTTATACATAAATATTGTAAATTTCTTTATGCAGTATGATAATTGTATTGATATAAAGAATAATCCAACAGCTAATATTGTACTGTAAAAAGTATAATCCTTTTTATATAAAAGTTTTTGTATTTCCGGCACATAGCTAAGAGATAGTATAAGTATTACAGAAGTAACTATAAAGAAAAGTAAGTTTTCTATAGTTTTGGATAAACTAGTATATTTTTTAGTAGGCTGCATCATTACTATGATAAAAGCATATAATATAGAAATGCCTATCCATATCCATACCCAAACATCAAGAGCATAAAGCAAATACACGAAAAAATTCTCAGGGTTTGATGATATTAAAAGTATATAAAGAGGAATAATAACAGCACTGTATATTAAAGTGCATATCATAGCAGCAAAAAAGCCGTATATATATGATTTAGATAAGTTTATTTGTTTATCTTCCATAAATAGTACCTAGTTCTTTCGCCATATTGCATTGTTATATTTTAAAGCAGTTTGTCCGAATATTTTCATTATTTTTTCTAATTCCAATTTATTAGAGTATAGTGCATATTCAAGACCTTTTTTGCCTTTACTTATAGCAGCAATAAAGCTTTCTTCTGTTATACAAACAGCGTTAGCTCCTAACATAAAATATTTAAAAGTATCAGCTCCATATCTAGGAGACTCTGCCAGCAATGTTAATTGCATTTTATGATTATTATGCAAATTACATGCTGCTCTGTTTATAGTATCGGCAACTTTTTCCATACCTTTTAATGCATACTTATTATTATTTGAAAAATATATACTATTTGCATGTGAAGAATTGACATTATGAATGTCATTTTCATTTGATATTCCCTTAATTATTATAGGAATATCTATTTCCTTTATAATTTTTGATAATTCTTTTTCGCTTTTTACATATATTTTATTATGAGATGTGATGTTATAGCAGTATGATAAATCTATTCCCACAGCACAGGCACCATTTTTTTCTGCAGCTCTTAATCTTTGTAAAATAACTTCATGAGGATTATTACCATCTATCATGATAATTCCTCTTTTACTTCCTTTTATAGTTCTTATTGAAAGCTCAAATAATTCCTCATTATTAAAATCATTTAATATAGCCAATACTTCGCAGTTAGAAGCAGCATCTAATACTATTTCATAATATTCTCTTATATCCATTATACCATCTATTACTTCAGGAAGATTGTATATAGTATCTAGTATAATTGGCTGTGATAAATGCATATTAAATATATTAGTTTCTAAATTAACTTGTTTTTCTTCATGAATTATACTAGGATTAAAAGAGTAATGAGAAAGACCTGTTTTTTCGTCAGTATCACCTTTAAATAGATAATTGGCACTTTGTTTTGAAGCTAGTTTTTCATGTGCTATTCTATTTATTTCTTCAGCTGTAATACTTTTTTCATCTGTCAATTTAAAATGTACGCAGTTCATAGCTTTATTTGCTATTGCTATTGCTTCATCTCTGGTATTTCCTACAGCAATAATATTACCAGCTTTTTCCAAATTATTTGTAGGAGTAACAAGTATGTCTCCAGCTTTTGTTTTTATAAATACTTCTTTTATTCCTTCAACTTTTTTAGCGTTTTCAACACCTTCAATTGATTCTATAATGCCAGTACCGGGTAAAAATGCCCTTTCAATAGAAACTTTATTCCATTTTGGTTTTAAATCGCTTGGAGGATTACCCAATGCTATTTCTATGGCATTTTTTATCAAGTTTACACCAGTAGAAAGAGGGTAGGTATAGGCACTCATAAATCCGCCCGATAGTCTTGCAGCAATTTCTCCTACCATAGCACCATTTTTTGTAACTTTTATATCGCCTTTAGCAGCACCTATTTTTAAATTTAATGCCTTTATACCAGCTTTCATTACATTAACAGCATCATCTAATTTTTCTTTTTCCAAAGCAGAAGGCATAATATGTCCAGTCTCTATAAAAAATGGAGGAAACTCTATTATTCTGTCGGCTACTCCAGTAACATATATTTCATCATTATATATAAGCATATCTATAGATAGTTCTGGACCGTCCATAAACTCTTCTATGATAACTTCCCCTGAAGGAGATGCACTTTTTGCCCTATTAAATGCAGCAAGTATATCATTTTCATTTGAAACCTTCATTACACCGCGAGCTCCCATATTATCAGCAGGTTTTACTACAACAGGCGTATTTAAATGTCTATAAGCATCTATTGCTTCATCATAATTCCATACTGGAAAGAAATTAGGCTGAGGTACATTATTTTTTTTAAATCTTTCACGCATTCTTATTTTATTTGAAGCAGCATATGCATCTTCAAATCTGTTTCCCGGAAGCCCTAAAGCATTAGCAACAGCAGCCACAGTTGTAGAAGCATCTGTACCTACAGTGATAACTCCGTTAATTTCCATTTTTTGACTCAAATCTCTGGCTGCTCTTACACTTCCATCTACATCTCTAGTAGAAACTACCATAGGATAGTCAGCTATTTTCATTCCATGTGCATCTTTATTATAATCAAATACTATCGTGTAAAGTCCCATTTCCTGAGCTATTTGTATAGCAGGTACTTGTAATAGTCCTGCTCCTATTATTATTATGCGTTTACCTTTCATTTTAGTATTGCCTTTTTTATTCAGTTTAAAATATTCCATTATATATAGTGCTATTAATATCGAAATTTAAACAGCAAACTAAAGAATTTTAATTTTTTTTTACTATGTTAAAAATATTATTTGTTAAAAATATTATTTTCTTATTATTTATTTTAATATTACTAATTGACAATTTTTTATATGCAAATAAAATATTGTCAGATAATTGTTTGGAGATTATAAAATGGAAAATAATATTAAAGATGAAACCTCATTTGATAACTTTATGGCACTTGATATTAGAACAGGTACTATAATAGAAGCTGAAGATTTTCCTAAAGCTAAAAGACCAGCATATAAATTAAAAATTGATTTTGGGGCATTAGGTACAAAGGTATCATCAGCACAGATAACAAAATTATACAAAAAAGAAGATTTAATAGGAAGGAAGATCGCAGCAGTTGTTAATTTTCCTAAAAAACAAATAGCTAATTTTTTCTCTGAATGTTTAGTTTTAGGTGCTGTAAAAGATAATGGGGAAGTGGTATTATTAACTACTAAAGAAGACTGCGAAAATGGTACACCAATAGGATAAATTATTTTTTAGTATTATTACTTTATCACTGACTCTAATAAATAATTATTTTTTGAATATTATTATGTAGAAATAATCATTTTTAATTAAAGTTTAATAATAATATATTTTTAATTATTAAATTCAAGTTCTTCAAAAGAATCTTTATCAAGAAGTTCATAATGATAACCCTGCTCTGTAAGAAATAATTGTCTTTTATGAGCAAAGTCTTCTTCTTTTGTATCTGTAGTAATAATAGAAAAGAAATAGCTTTTATTTTCACCTTTTTTTGGTCTTAAAACCCTTCCAAGCCTTTGAGCTTCTTCCTGCCTTGAACCGAAAGTTCCTGATATCTGTATTAATACATTAGCATCTGGTAAATCAACTGCTAAATTAGCAACCTTACTTACTATAAGTATTTTTATTTCACCTGTTTTAAATTTTTTATATATAATATCTCTTTCAGCCTGAGGAGTTTTTCCAGTGATAATAGTATATCCAGTTCTTTTTTTCATCTCATTTAATTGATCCAAATACTGACCTATTATAAGTATATTTTTACCCTGAAGTTTTTCTATAATCTTTTTTACTACTGTGTATTTAAGAACATTCTCACTTGCTATTCTGAATTTTACTTTATCGCTTGATACCACATAATCAGACCTATGACTTTCATCTAAAGGTATTCTTATATCATAGCAGTATGCTTCAGCAATAAACTTTTTTTCTTCAAGCTCTCTCCAAGGTATATCAAATTTTTTGGGACCTATTAGACAGAAAACATCTTTTTCAAGCCCATCTTCACGTACTAAAGTAGCAGTAAGACCAAGTCTTCTCATACTTTGAATTTCGCTTGTAAGTTTTATAATAGGAGCTGGAAGTAAATGAACTTCATCATATATTATAAGTCCCCAATTATACTGGAAAAATAGTTCAAAATGCACAAAAGGAGATTCTTTATTTTTTCTATATGTAAGGATTTTATAAGTAGCTATTGTTATAGGCTTAATTTCTTTATTTAGTCCGTTATATTCGCCTATATCTTCTGGAGGTATATCTGTTTTATCAAGTATTTCATCTCTCCATTGCCTGCATGCAGTAACCCCAGTAACTATAATAAGTGTTCTAGTTTGAGTTTTGTACATTGCCGCAATACCTACAACAGTTTTACCAGTACCGCATGGAAGTGCTATTACTCCCGCACCTCCTTCTGGCTTGCCGTCTGCATAAAATGCTTCAACAGAGTTTTTTTGATAATCTCTTAAAGCAAAATCTTCACCGTTAGAAGGTAATTTTGTTCTCATATTAAAATGATAAGGCTCTCCTGTTTTATAACCTGCCAAATCCTGTACTGGATATCCTATATTTATAAGTGCTAATTTTATATGACCTCTGTATGTGGCATCTATCTCTAATTTGTTATTATTAATTTCTGCTTTTATATATTTAGTCATAAGTTTATAGTGCAGAATTTCATCTATTATGTTCTTGTCTTCACTTATAAGATAATATTTTTCATTTTCTTTGATAATTTTTATTCTTCCATACTTTTCAATACTTGTTTCTATTTGTTTTATTATGTTCTTTGGTATTTCATAAGAGGTATATTTTTTTAAAAATCCAATTATCTGTTCTGAAGTGTAGTTTAAACTTGCTGCATTCCATAATGATACTAATGTTATTCTGTAAGTATGTATATATTCAGGACTTTTTACAAGTTCGGCAAATACAAGCATAAAATTTCTAATTTCTTCAAAATGTTTTGTACTAACATCTAAAAGAATAGTACCATCGCCCTGAACTATGAGAGGAGCATTCTTGTTCAATTTTTTTTCCTTTAATTAAAGTATGGATATATTTGTATATATTTATTTAATAAATTTATTAACATTAAATATTAATAAACATTATTTTCTATTAATGAAATAGTTTCTCTAAATATATTAAGATATTCTATATTATTAGTGTTCTGACTAACCCATGATTTTAACACATTTAATGCTTTAGTTTTATCATTCTGTGCCAAATAAACATCAGATAATGTTAAAGCAGCTTGAGGTATCAAATAGCTTTTAGGATATGCTTTAGTGAAGTTTTCTAAAGTAGAAGCAGCCTGAGTATAATTTGTTAATTCTATCTGGGTATTTGCCAAATTATACATTGCACTATCTTGTAAATAAAAACCTCTTGCATTTGCCACTTCCTGATAGTATTTTTCAGCTTCTGTGAAATTTTTTATATCATAGTAAACACAGCCTAAAGCATATGCACTTCTTAATCTTAGTGTTTTTCCTTTGGCAGCTGAGTATACTTTCTGAAATCTTGAAGTAATATCAATAATTAATGCAGGATCATTTAATTGCTCTTTTGGTAATTGAGCATTTTGATATACATTATACAATGCCAAAGCAGATTCAAACTCAGTGTTTCTGGCGGAATCCTGACTTTCTATATTAGCTTTATATATTAAAACACCAGCTATTATTACTATTAATAATACAAAGCCCGATATAAATATTATTCTATTATTGTATATGTATGTGAATATTAACTCAGCATTTTTTTGTATTTTATTTGTGTTTTCAGACATAAAGATCCTCTTAAAATTAATTGTTTCAATAAACGCTATTTTTAATAATCCATTATAATAATTAAACTTAAAAAAATCAAGTGTTTATTTCATAATTATTTTCTATGATATGGTTGAAATTTTATTATTGTTTATTTATAATTACTGTTAAAATTTCTATATAGGTAATTAATATATGTCTCCTCAAAAAATAGATTCCGGAAAAGAAGTATTGGCTATAAAAATATTAGCAGAATATAGTGATTTAAAAAAATATATATATATGGTGTTTTTTATAGATAAATATGACAGCAAACTTATGGATGCTGCTTTTGTTATTTCTGATGATAATAAACTTCTAAAATTTTTAAATTCATATACAGATTTGCTAGAGCTGTATAAACATATAAAAATATATAATAAGCTTAATAATGAAAATAATAAATTATTTGAGAAATTTAAAAAAGTCGTTGATGATATTTTTAATGATAATAAAAATATTAATAATATTATAATATATCAAAGCAATAATAATATTATTTCTATTATTGATATATTTGCAAGCAGTATGAATAGATTTATGGATTTTCATATTGGTACTTTTGATATAGCACATAAAATACTTAATTTTGATGAAGTTTATAATGGTTTGGATAATGTAGCTAAAGAATTAGAAAATACTGCTGCTATGCATGCGTCATATAGTTCTGATTCTAATTCATTAGAAGAAAATACTGATGCAGCTAAACAGTCTGAAGCTCCCAGCTATAAGTTAATTAATGCCTCATTTATAGTTGATCCTATAGGAGGAAAATCTATTAATGATATAAATGTAGGCGATAAAGTTATGGTAAGCATTAATTCTAATACTGTTGAAGAAAATATAATATATCTTGAGCTTAAAGGAAAGAAAGATAAATATTCAAAATATATAGTACCTGCTGAAGTTTTAGAAAAACATGTTGAAGAAAAGTCTATTAAGATATTATTAAAGTTAATAGACGGATATTGCTGTTTAATAGAAGAATTAGAACCTATTAAACTGAAGGTATTTAATCCTACTCAAGATGTATATATTGAAGGTGAGGATAATGATGCCGATAAAAAACCTTCATTAATAAGCAGATTATTTTCAAAAATTAATACATTTAAGCTTGTGATGTTTGGAATGGCTGCTGTTATACTTATTCTTTTTGCTGCTATAATATATGTATTCTTTTTTCAAGTTTGATTTTATTGAATTAAATTTTTTGTATATTTTATAGTTTTTATGTTTATATAGATTTATTATTTTTGATAATTAATAAGGAAAATAACTATGAAAATAGCAGTATATTCTCTTTTAGATGATGAATTAGAGTTTTTTCAATTAATGGAGAAAAAATACAATACAAAATTTACATTCTATAAACATTATTTAAATATTGATAATGCTAAAGAGATTCAAGGCTTTGACAGTATAGTTGTTAATGCAAGAGATGAAATAAATTCTGAAGTTCTTGATAAATTGAAAGAATACGGTATAAAATATATGAGTACAAGATCTGCAGGTTATGATAATATTGATGTTGATTATGCTGATAAAATAGGAATAAAAATAGCAAATGTTCCTTCATATTCTCCTAATTCTGTAAGCGAGTTTACAGTACTTTCTCTTCTTGCTCTCATTAAAAATTATAATAATTTGATTATAAACGGATACAATAGAAATTTTATAAGAAACGGGCTTGTAGCAAAGGAATTGAGAAATTTAAATATTGGTATTATAGGAACAGGCAGAATAGGAACTCTAACTATAAAACATCTTAAAGGTTTTTATCCGAAAAATATATTCGTGTATTCAAGAACAGAAAAAGATGAAATAAAAAATTATGCTGAGTATGTAAGTTTAGATGAACTATATAAAAATAGCGATGTTATAATATATCATATACCATTAAGTAAAGAAACTAAAGATATGGTATGTAAGGATTCTATAAATAAAATGAAAAAAGGAGTTTATATTATCAATGTAAGCCGCGGCGGTATAGTTAATAATGAAGATTTGCTTGAGGGATTAAAAAGCGGACATATTGGAGGGGCTGCTTTAGATGTTTATACTAATGAAATAGAATATGTTAATAAAAATATAAAAGATATAGTTTTAAAAGATAGTGTTATAGAAGAATTGTTTAAAATGAAAAATGTTATAATAACTCCTCACTATGCATTTTATACTGATGAGGCACTACTCAATATGGTAACTACCTCTATTGATAATATATTCGAATTTATGAATACAGGAAAATGCATAAACAAAATAATAAAGTCTTAATTTATTTAATAACTTTTTATTTTTTTTAATTGACTAAGTTTATAAAATTATATAAAATATTTTTACATAGATTTGATTAGTAATTATTTTTTATAACTCATACATCTAATCAAAATAAAAATAGTTTAATCATGGAGTTTGATATGAAAAGTGTAAGAGTATTTTTATCATCTATTATCAGCATTGGCTTAGTGATATTGTTAATGCTTTCTTCAATATCATGTTCTAAAGGTAAAAATGAAAATGACGGGATTATTGTCAATCTTAGTGTTGAACCAAAGACTATAGACCCAAGTTTGAATGCCCAAATATACGGAGTAATTTATATTTCTCATGTATTTGAGGGTTTAACTGTAAGAGATAGAAACAATAAAATAGTTCCGGGTGTTGCAGAATCTTGGGAAATAAGTCCGGACGGAAAAACTTATACATTTTATCTTAGAACTAATTCTGCTTGGTCTGACGGTAAACCAGTTGTAGCTGAAGACTTTGTTTACAGCTGGCAGAGACAAGTTGACCCAAAAGTTGCAAGCGAATACAGTTATCAGCATGAACCTGTAAAAAATGCTATGGCTATTACAAGAGGTGAGATGCCAGTAGATGCTCTAGGTGTTAAGGCTATTGATGATCATACTTTAGTTGTAGAATTGGAAGCTCCTACTGCTTATTTCTTGGAGGTAGCAGCATTCCCTACATTTGCACCTTTAAGAAAAGATATAATAGAACAATACGGCGACAGTTGGACTTTAAAGCCTGAAACTTATATAGGAAATGGTCCTTATATTATGTCTGAACGCAATATTGATGAAAATATTGTTATGGTAAAAAATCCTAATTATTGGAATGCTGACAGTATAGTTGCTGAAAAAATAACATTTGTGCTTATGCAAAATGGTGCATCTGCTGTAGCTGGTATAAAGGACGGATCTTTGCATATGGCTTATGAACCTCCTCAGCAGGATATACCTACACTTATGGAGGAAGGATTAATACAGATTAAGCCCCTTATAGCTACTTATTATTATCCTATAAACGTAACTAATGAATATTTAAAAGATCCTAGAGTAAGAAAAGCATTATCTTTGGCTATAGACAGAAACTATATAGTAGAAAATGTTACCAAAGGCGGACAGAAACCTGCAAGCGGCTGGGTGCCTTATGCTGTTAATGATGTTGACGGAGATTTTAGAATAAATGGCGGTGATTTGTATGATGTATCAAAAGAAGGATATTCTAATAATGTTGAAATGGCTAAACAGCTTTTGGCTGAAGCTGGATATCCTAATGGAGAAGGTTTCCCTGTAATAGAGTTTAAAACTGATCCGGGTAATCATGTAGGTATATTTGAAGCAGTACAGCAAATGTGGAAAGAGCATCTTAATATAGATTCTACTATTACTCAGATAGATAATGCATTATTAGGTCAGACTTTACTTGAGAAAAACTTTATGATAGGAAGACTTTATTGGTCAGCAGATTACAGTGATCCTATGTCTATGATGAGTTTATTTACTAGCTACAATACTCAAAATAATGGCGGATACAGCAATCAAAGATATGATGAGCTTATAGGTGAGGCTATGTCTACTGATGATAATAATATAAGAATGAAAGCTATGCATGAAGCTGAAAAAATACTTATACAGGAAGATATGGGAGCTATACCTATATATTTCTTTACAGAGCCTTTGCTTGTTAATCCTAAATTGAAAGATGTTGTATATAATCCATTAGGTTTTCATAAGTTTTTCTATGCATATTTAGAAGAATAATATAAAGTTGTGTGAAATTAGCAGGCGGTATATTTAATTTATACTGCCTGTTTTTTTATATAATTTTTATATTACATACTGATTTTTTATGTGTAATTCTAATTTATTTAGCTAATATTGACAAAAACACTAGACTTGTTTCAAAATTACTTGACAAGATTATATATAAAATTTTGATAATTTATAAATTATCAAAGCAATGTTTTACATGTTGTATAACTTATTATTTTAGTATGTAAATATGCAGTCCTTCGAGACTGCGGGCTGTGCCTGCTTCTTTGGGGCACCAAAAGAAGTGGGCACATACGTGTGGGGCAAAGCCCCAGTTATAAAATACTAAAAATTAAAATAGTGTAAATATTTTTTAATTTAGTTTTGAAACAAATCTACTATATAAATATATACTTTATATAATAAAATCTAAACTTATTTACCATAATATCCGATTTTTTAAATGTTAAAAAAGTTGCAAATCTTTAAATAATAATGTTAAATATATTAATTAAAAAAATAAATAATTTTGAGGCAGGTTTATTATTAAAAAAATAAAGAAGACTATAATAGTTATTTTTCTTGTAATAATGATGTTGTTTGTTAACTCTTGTGATACTTTCGATATGTACATCAGAAAAGCACTTGAAGGAGTTAATCTTTATGAGCTTAGTGTGTTCGGAGAATCTCTTGGACGTGATATAAAAGTAGTTGAGCTTAGAGGGTTTGATGTAAATGATTTTAGAAATGATAGAGTTTCTTATTATATAAATAGATATCAAGGCAGTTGGAAGCCTTATATGCAGAAAATTATAGACAGAGCTCAAATATATTTGCCTTATATTAAAGAAGTATTTGCAGAGAAAGGTGTTCCAGAGGATTTGGTATATTTACCTATAATAGAAAGCGATTTTAATCCTCAGGCAGTTTCGCATGCTGGAGCAGCTGGTCTTTGGCAGTTTATGCCTATGACTGGTGCTATATATAATCTTAAAGTAAATTATTGGTCTGATGACAGATTTGACCCTGAGCGTTCTACAAAGGCAGCTGCTGACCATTTAGTAAGGCTTGATAAAAACTTCAAATCTTGGGTAATTGCATTAATAGCTTATAATGCAGGAGGCGGAAGAATATCAAGAGCTATTAGAGAAGTAAAAAGTAATGATTTTGGAGATTTACTTGATGCAGGTGTGCTTCCAAAAGAAACTGAAGAGTATATACCAAAATATGTCGCTGCTGTTATAATTGCTAAAAATCCTGAAAGATTTGGTTTTAAAATTAATAAACCTAAAGTTGTTTTTCCTCAGGGGGATTTAGTTTATGTTGATGATGCAGCTGATTTATCTGTGATAGCTAAGATGATAGAAGCTGATACTGAAGATTTAAAGGCTTTAAATCCGCATTTGGCTAGAGGGGTAACTCCTCCTGGTATGGTTAGATATCCTTTAAGGGTTCCGGAAGGATTGGGTAATAAATTTAATGAAACATTTGCTAAAATACCAGCAAGCGAGAGAGTTACTTTCAGACGCCATGAAGTAAAAATGAATGAAACACTTTCTCATCTTTCTAAATTTTATGGTGTTCCTATAAATGCTATTGTAGAAATAAATAAATTAAAATCAAAAAGTCTTAATATAGGTCAGCAGGTTATGATACCTATACAGGGGCTTGATAATGCAAAGCAGGTTGATTTAGCTCAGTATGAAGAGGAGCAGGAGAGAATAAGAGAAGGTAAATTTGTTTATTTTGAATCTTTGCCTCCTCCTGATTATGAATATAAGGATATAATGTATCATGTTAGAAGCGGAGATACTCTTTGGATAATTGCAAGAAGATTTAATATAGATATATCCGAAATAAAGGCTTGGAACAGACTTAATAGTAATGTACTTTCTATAGGTACAGAGATATTTTTAAGGATACCAACAAATAAATAAAATAATTATAAATATTTATTTTAATCTTTCATTAATTAGGCTTTCAAGTCTACTTAATACTTTTATCCTTCTCTCCCAAATATAATCTACAATAGAGTCATATATTTTTATTTGATTTTGAAAACAGCAGTGCATTTTTATGATCCAAATTAAATTATATTTTTTGCTAAAGATTTACAACTAGCTATTATATTTTCTTTATAAGTATATTCCCAATAATAAATTATTTATCTTTTCCTGTTATGGCTTCTACTATGTTTACGAGATTAGAAATTGAACGGTTAAAATATACTAATACATCTCCGTATAAATGAGCATTTAAAGCAGGTATCAATGATTTATCAACATTGTCATAATGTCTTTGCCTTGCCTCATAATAGAATGCTTTTATTTCATGATATTTCTGCATAGCTTCATCATATGTTTTTTCTTTATTTAAAGAATAGTATTGAAGTATTAGCTCTGATAAATAGTCTATGAATTTTTTATTATTATCTATCATTTTTAATATATCTGATTTTTGTGTTTCATTAAATAAAGTCTTTTTTTCACTTCCTTTTATAATTGCTTTACCTAAATCTTTTAAATTATCTCCTAGATTTTCATAGTATGTACTTATATTTATAAGAGAAGCGATATTTGCTGAGTTTAAAGTATTTTTTCCAAGCAGTTTGAGTAGGAATGAATGTATTTCCTGATCTGTATTATCAAGCATTTTTTCATGATCTCTTATTTTAGTAAGAAGTCTTTCACTAGGGTTTTCAAATAGCTGTTCTATTCTTGAAAGCATTTTTTTAGCAATTTCGCCCATATAAGTTACTTCTTTTCTTACCTCTATTTCTGCTGATACTGGCATATTAAGTAATTTATCAGAAAGTACACTGACATGTTTTTCATCTTCTTTGTCTTTGATTAGGAAGCATACTATTTTTTCTAGTTTTTCTGTTAGGAAGTAGAATACTATAACGTTTATAATATTAAATATTGTGTGAGCAGCCGCTATATAGAATGATATATTAACATATTTATTATTTACTACGAGGTTAGGATCTCCTATATTCATAAATCCTACAACTATATCAACTAATTTTATATAGTATGGGAATAAGAAGAACATATATATAACACCGAATATATTAAATAAGCAGTGAACTAAAGCAGCTCTTTTAGCATTTGTAGAAGCCCCCAAAGTTGCCAATACGGCTGTAATTGTAGTACCTATATTTTGCCCAAGTATTAATGCTACACTAGTAGGGTAATCTATCAAACCAACTGAAGCCAATGATATAGTAACACCCAAAGCGGCACTGCTTGACTGTATTATAGCAGTAACAATCATACCAATCATTACGCATAAAAATCTGCCGTACATAGTATTTGCATTTGCCATTAAGAAAACTTTTTCAAAATCCTTGGATCCTCTTACTCCTTCAAAAGCCATTTTCATAAGAATAAGACCGTAAAATATCATACCAAAACCCATCAGTATTTCACCAAAGAATCTCAATCTTCTATTTTCCGAGCCGAATGTTACTATAATAGAACCTAAACCTAAAGCAGGTAATGCTAATACATCTATATTTAATGATATTATCCAGCCTGTAACAGTAGTACCTATATTGGCACCTAGTATGATATTTATTGCTTGAGAAAGTGTAAGGATATTAGCATTAACAAAACTTACAGTCATTACAGTAACAGCACTGCTTGACTGAACTATTGCCGTTATTAAAAAACCTAGAGCTATTCCGAATATTTTATTTTGAGTTAATTTGTGGAGGATCTCTTTTAGTGCATTTTCTGTACTTTCCTGAAGTCCGTCAGAGAATACCTTAAGACCATACATAAAAAGTCCGAATCCGCCGATTAAAGAAAAAGCTAGGTTTAAAAACATATGGCATATCCTACTATTTTATTAAGCTAGGCGTGCTTAGTATATTATAAATGCAAAAAAAGTCAATAAAAATAAATTATTATGTTAATTGATTTTTATTGACTTTGCAATTTAATTTAATTAAAATATTATTTTTTTAATTTTCTGCCTTCTTTATCTGTAAACTTATCTAACAGTATCATTACAATATCTACTATGTACCATATTCCAAAACCTCCGGCTGTTATCCAATATAATATACCGGTACCGATTTTGCCAACATAAAATCTATGAACAGGTAAGAATATAGCTAATAAAAGAGTTATAATCCAGCTTCTATCTGATACTTCCATAAAAATCTCCTATAACTATATAATTTTTTATAATTATATAGTTATATGTAAAAAAAGTAAACAATTATTTTTTTAATAATTGTTTTTTTAAAATAAAAATTTTTATTATAAAAAAAATAAAAAATTTTGTTTAAATATAATTTTATGTCTATAATATATATTATGTTTGTATTTTATAAATAAATCATTAAAAAATAATTTATGAATATAATAAAAAGCATTATAAAACTTAAATAAATTGGAGCTTATTATGGCATTATTATCAAAAGAAGATATAGAAACATTAGAGTCATTTCATAGCGGAAACGGCGGATATTTTTATAAAATGTTAAACTATTTAGAAGAGTTTATTGAAAATGGTATAAAGGAGAATAAATTTACATTAGAAGAGGCTAGAGAAGATTTGGATATAGCATTATGGTATTCTTATGCCTGCAATAATATAGGCGATTATGAACATTATTATATGTCAAAGGAGTTTATGAAGTATTCTGAAAAAAATGCAAAAGGATGCGGCACTTGGTATTACAGATATACTGTTGCTCTTATATACTGCGGTAAATTGGAAGATGCATTAAAATACTCTGAACGGGGTGTTATAGAAGAGCCTAATTATCCTTGGGGCTGGCTTGAACTTGCTAAACTTAGACTTCATTTTGGAAATAAAGTTGGGGCAGTTGAAGCAAATAATAAAGGTCTTGAAATAGTGCCTAATGATTATGAGTTTTTAAGACAGGCTGATGAGATAGAGAATTATTATTCATTGGAGGCTTTGGAGTATCATTATATAAATGAAGAGAGTGATAAGAATTTACTTGAAGGACTTGATTACGGAGAGGATAAACTGAATGCTATAGCTTATATATTATGCGATGAAGAAAAATTAAAAGAAATAAAAAATATTATTAATCCTATAGAATGGGAAGCTGATAGTCCGTATTGTAATTTTAAGTTTTATATTGGTGATGAACTTATCGACGGTGTATTTACTATGAATGAAGCTGCTGTATCGAAATTAGATAAAGAGATGATAAAAAAATCTTTAGACGAACTTAAAGAAGTAAAAGAAATATTTGAAAATAATGAAAATTCTAAATTAATATCGGTAAAATTTAATATTGATTATACTATTGAAGCTGCCTTCAAAAATAATGAAACAGAAAAAACTTTTTCAATCAGAAAAATGTTTAATGAAGATTCTGAATATAAAAAAGTTGCAGATGAGATTTTTGATTCCTACGGTATGCCTTTAAATCCTTATTTAGAAGAACTGCCTAATATGGTTATTTTATATAAAAAGGAAGATGATTGTTTGTATTATGCTGAGTGCTGGATTAATGATGAGTTTATAGTAAAACATACTGGCATAGTAGGTAATACAGGAAAAACTGAAGAATATAAATATGATAATGCTAGAGATTATAAAAAATTTTTAGACAGTTTTTATGAAGAATATAGTGATTATACAGAAATATCAAAAGAAGAATATTTTTATTTAATTTTGCAGTTTGAGATAGAGCCGTTTGAAGGTGAATTGCCTAGCAAATATCATGATGCAGTGAATAATATAGGCAACGCTTTACACTCTGTTTTAACTTGGAATGCTTTGGGAAGTCTTGATTCTTGGAGTGCGGGGGAAACTGAAAATATAAAAGGAAAATATGTTATTAATTTCTTTTGTATTGTTATTAATGTTGATATAGCATTTAGACTTATATTAAACGAGGTAATAGAAAATATAAAAGATTATATTAGCTTATCATATGTAAAAATAGCATCCGCCCCTTATATGGATAATGGAGAAGATTATAATTTGTTATATTCTTCAGATTCAAGTACAGATTTTTCTATATAGTTATTAAAAATAAAGTATAAACAATATAAGCTATAAAAATTAGATAATTCTAACATTTTTATAGCTAAATACTGTAATTTAAATTTGTAATATTTAGTTATTCATTGTATAATGTGCACATTAAAATTTAAAAATATTATTAATAAATATTTAAAATAAAAGAGGAAAATTACAAATATGGCTGCTGCAGAAAAAACATATAGCTCGAAAAACATTCAAGTTTTGGAAGGGTTAGACCCTGTTAGAAAGCGTCCGGGTATGTATATAGGCTCTACAGGTGCTCAAGGTTTGCATCACTTGGTATATGAGGTTGTTGATAATAGTATAGATGAAGCTATGGCAGGATATTGTAAGAATATAACTGTTACTATAGAAAAAGATAATATAATAAAAGTAGAAGATGACGGAAGAGGAATACCAGTTGATATGCATCCGAAGTTAAAAATTTCTGCTTTGGAAGTTGTTATGACCAAGCTGCATGCCGGAGGTAAATTCGATAATGAAACATATAAAGTATCAGGCGGTTTGCATGGTGTAGGTGTATCTGTAGTTAATGCTTTAAGTACAGAGCTTATTGCGGAGGTAAGAAAAGACGGCAAATTGTACAGACAAGTATATCATAGAGGTGTTCCGGAAGAGCCTGTAAAAGAAGTAGGAACAAGCACAAAGAACGGAACTACTGTAATATTTAAAGCTGATGCTGATATATTTGAAACTACAGTATATGACTATAAAATTCTTGCAAATAGATTAAGAGAATTAGCTTTCTTAAATAGAGGTATAAGAATAACACTTACAGATAAAAGAGAAGCTGAAACTGTAAGCAATGAATTCTACTATGAGGGCGGTATAGAGATGTTTATTACTCACCTCAATGAGAATAAAAAAGCATTGCATGATAAGCCTATTTATCTTCATAAAACAGAGGATAAAACTGATGTAGAAGTAGCTATGCAGTATGTTGATGCTTATAATGAAAATATATTTACATACTGTAATAATATTAATACAACAGAGGGCGGTACTCATTTAGTGGGATTTAGAACTGCTTTAACTAGAGTTTATACAGATTTTGCTAAAAAATTGGAACTAGATAAAAAGAACAAAATAACATTTATGGGTGAAGATACAAGAGAGGGACTAGTTGCCGTAGTATCTGTAAAAATACCTAATCCGCAGTTTGAAGGTCAGACAAAAACAAAGTTAGGTAATACAGAGGTGCGTGCTGTAACTGAAAAACTTGTGGTAGAAGGATTAAATGACTACTTCTCACAAAACCCAAAAGTTATAAAAGCTATCTTAGAAAAAATTATATCTGCAGCAAATGCTAGAGAAGCTGCAAGAAAGGCTAGAGATTTAGCAAGAAGAAAAAATGCATTAGAAAGTGATTCTCTTCCGGGAAAATTGGCTGACTGTTCAGAACAGGAAGTTGATAAATGTGAAGTATATCTTGTAGAAGGAGACTCTGCAGGCGGTACTGCTAAAGGCGGAAGAGACAGACATTTCCAAGCTATACTTCCTCTTAGAGGTAAAGTTTTAAATGTTGAAAAAGCTAGACTTGATAAAATTATAGACAATGAAAGTTTGAAGCCTATAATTGCTGCATTAGGCTGCGGAGTAGGGGCTTCATTTGATATATCTAAAATAAGATACGGCAGAGTTATTATAATGGCCGATGCTGATATTGACGGCTCTCATATAAGAACCTTGCTTTTAACATTCTTCTTTAGGTATATGCGTCCTTTAATAGACTTGGGACATATATTTATAGCTGTTCCTCCTCTATATAAAATAAGTTTTGATAAGAAAAACTTTACTTATGCATATTCTGATGAACAGCGTGATAAAATATTATCTGAAAATAAAGATAGAAAATATGATATACAAAGATATAAAGGTTTGGGTGAAATGAATGCTGATCAATTATGGGAAACTACTATGAATCCGGAAACTAGACTTATGTATCAGGTATTAACAGAGGATGCTGAAAAGGCGGATCAGTTATTTTCTATGCTTATGGGAGATGAAGTTAAGCCTAGACGTGATTTTATTGAAGCTAATGCAAGATACGTTAAAAATTTAGACGTTTAATCGATATTTTTTAATTTTATATTTGTATTTTTCTTAAATATTTTTATTTTTAATGTAAAGTTAATTTTATAATTTTTGAAAATAAGGAGTAAAATTTATGGATAATAAATATAATTTAATTATAGTAGGCGGCGGTCCGGGCGGTATTGCTGCTTCTGTTGAGGCTTCTATATTAAAAATGGATAAGGTGCTTTTGATAGAAAAAGGAGATAATCACTCTACTACTATTAGAAAATTTTATAAAGATGATAAAAGAGTAGATAAAGATTATAAAGGTGAAGCTTTGGATTTGAAAGGTAATATCAAATTTGAAACAGCAACTAAAGGTGATGTATTAGATTTATTTAGTGAATGTTTGTTTGGTAACTATATAGAGGCTATGTTTAATACTGAAGTTGAATCTATCAAAAATAATGGTGAATATTTGGAAGTAACTACAGTTGATAATAAACAATATGAGGCAAAATATGTTGTAGCTTCTATAGGTAAAATGGGAAGACCAAATAGACCTGATTATGCTATACCTGCAAGTCTTAATGCTGTTGTAAACTTCAATATTTATAAATGTAAGGAAAATGAAAAGATATTAGTAGTGGGAGGAGGAAACTCTGCTGTTGAATATGCTTATCTTTTGGGAAAGGATAATGATGTTACTATAAACTATAGAAAAGCAGAGTTCACAAGACCTAATGAAAAGAATTTAGAGACTATTAAAGAAGATATTGCAAGCGGAAAAGTGAAAGCAAGATTAGGTGTTGATATAAAATCTATAGAAGATAAAGATGGCAAAGTATTAGTTCATTATACTGATGGTGTTGATGAAGTTTATGACAGAGTAATATATGCTTTGGGAGGAGTTGCACCTGTAGACTTCTTAAAAAGATGTGATATAGAATTGGATGAGGCTGGTGTTCCTATAGTTAATGATAAGCATGAAAGCTCTGTTAAAAACTTATTTATAGCTGGAGATATACTTTATAAATCTGGCGGTTCTATAGCTAAGGCTTTGAATGCTGGTTTTGATATAGTTGAACATATAGATAGTTTAATGAAAAAATAAAATATAGTTTTTTATAGGGGGGGTATAAAGCTCCTTTATATAAATATATAAATAAAATGTTAAAAGAGTTATTAAAAGATAATATACAGATAATAGACAGTGTTTCTGATTGGCAGGAAGCATTAAGTATAGGAGCTTACTGCCTGCTTAAAAAAGGTTTTATAAAAGAAGAATATATTAAGGCAATTATTAATGATGTTTATAAATATGGTCCTTATATTGTTCTTACTGATGGTGTTGCTATGCCTCATTCAAGACCTGAAAATGGGGTTATAAAAAAATCTATGAGTTTACTTAAAGTAAGAAACGCAGTAGATTTTTATAAAACAGAAAAAAAAGTATATTTATTTTTTACTTTAGCAGCAGAGGATTCTAACAGCCATCAGGACGCTGTTCTTGAACTTGCTGATTTTTTATGTGATAATGAAAAGTTAAATAAACTTATCACTGAAGATTTGAATGAAAAAGAAATCTTAAATTTAATATAAGGAGTTAATTATGTTAAAAGTATTAGTTGCTTGTGCTAACGGAGCAGGTACTAGTTTAATGATGAAAGAGAAAGCTCAAATGGCTTTAATAACATTGGGGATAAATGATTTGCATATTGATCATTGTGATTTACATAGCTGCAAAATGGATGATTATGATTTGATATTTTGTCCTATAGCTTTTGTTGATGATTTTAAACATGCAGAAGAAAAAGGTATCAAAGTTATAGCTATAAAAAATATTCTTTCTCAAGATGAGTTTAAACAAAAACTTGAAAGTTCTGGATATTTAGAAGAGTTAAAAAAGAAATAATAATTAAGAAGATTATTTTTTCATTATAATAAAAAAGCAGAAGCTATTTTTTATGAGCCTCTGCTTTTTTGTTATTCACTATATTTTAGTTATTAGGATATAAAAGTTTATAGTCTTTTTTTATTCCAGCTTTAAGATAATCATCAGGTATTACTTTCCAGTTATTGAGTTTCTCTACTGTAATAGCCCCATTCTGTGCTTCAAACCAATTTATTATATAATATCTTAAATCTTTATCAGTAGATTTTAAAACTAAATCCATGTTCTGTAAAGTTTTTAAATCTATCCCAGCACCTTGTGTAAGATGTCCGCCGCCGCCGCTTCCTCTGTATGAATTGATAGCAACTTTATATTCTTTATCTAATTCAAAATCTCTTCCATCGCTTAATGATTCTATAATAACTTTTTCTCCTCTTGGTTTTGTTACATCAACTGTATAATTTAATCCTCCTACACTGTCATAGTTATATGTAGGTGTGAGAGTGTCATAAGAGTTGTATCTGCTATTAAAAATTAATTCTCCGTCTGCATCCTTTTTGAAAAATATTATATGATCATTAATATTCGTCATAGTATTAAACCATCTGCCATAAGAATATTCCATAATATCTTTTATCTGCTTTCCTGTTAATTTCATCACATAGAAGAAATTTTCATAAGGATATAAATTGAACATATCTCTTACTTTTATAGTACCGCTATTTAAAACAGCGTCTTTACTTAAAGGGGCAGCAAATGAAAGATCTGCTTTTTCTCCTAATTCTTTTTGAGCTATTTCAAACTGCAGTTTATGTATGAAACTTAAAAAATAACTGTCGCCGAATATTGCTTCATCGGAAGTGAGTTTTGTATTTAAAGTTCCTATATCTCTTGACACCCATTTAATTATACTCTCTTTGGAATTATTAAATTTATCTAAAAACTCTTTATCAGGCTCAAAAGAGGAAGGATCTAATAGTTCTCCATCTAGTTTCATATTCCATTCTTTTTTATCTTTATTATACTGCATACTTACATCAATAGAAACTATAGCTCTGGCTGCATTAATGCCCCCATATATAGGGACTATCTTTCCGCTTGGGCTTTTTACTTCCTTAGTTTTTTGTCTTGTTTTTTCATCATAGCCCAATCCAGACCAGCCTTGATGATCATGACCTACAAGTATAATATCAAAACCATCTACTTGCTCAGCTACTAACTGACTTGCATTTTCATTTTTATATTTTTCTTTATCTTCTGTATAATTAGCCCCAGAATGAAAAAGCCCTATAATAATATCTGGTTTTTCTTTATCTTTTATAACCTTTATCCATTTTTTAGCTGATTCAACCATATCTTCTGCTTCTAAACCCTCATATAATACCTTAGGAAGCTGTCTATCTATAGCAGGCTCAGTAAGTCCTAGTATTGCTATTCTTATATTATTTTTTTCTATTATGCTGTATGGTTTGAAATAAGGTTCTTTTGTATTTTCATTTACTATATTTGCAGATATTAAAGGAGATTTTAATTCTTTTGATAATCTGTCATAAACACTATGTCCAGCCTCTATATCATGATTTCCAACTCCTACAGCATCATAATTCATATAGTTTAAAACTTCTGACCATATATGAGGTTTATTAGTAGCAACAAAATTATAATAGTATACTGTGGGCTGACCTTGAAGTGAATCTCCATTATCAAGAAGTAAAATAGTTTTTCCTTCATTTTTAAGCTGTTTTAAATATGAAGATACATGTGCCATAGATGTATTTTCTTCAGTATCTGTAATAAAATTATATGGAAAAATCATTCCATGAATATCAGTTGTCTGTACTATGGTAAAGTCAATTTTACCTTCTGGATAAACCCTATCTTTATTAGCATTACAGGATACAAGTAATGTTGATAAAAAAATACTCATTATTATATAACCCCTTCTCATACATTTCCCCAATATTTCATTTGTTTATTATAACATGAATAGAACAAAATATATATAATTATTCAATTTTTAAAACTTTTTTTACTACATCAATATTAGCAATTATAAAATTAATAGAATTAAATATATAATATAACGTAAATACAATAAGAATTATAAGAAAACCTCTTTTAAATATTGTTCTTCCTTTGCTGTCCTTATCTTCAGTCCAGAACAAGTCAATTATATCTTTCTTTTTTCTTTTATTTTTTGATTTATTTTTTTTGTTTTTATTTGTTTCATCTATTTTTTTCTTTTTTGAGAATATTCTAAATATTAAAGAAATAATTATATATATGATACATGCAAATATTACAAAGTTAAATATTAAATAAAAAGTCATTATTTGTTCTATATCGTTTAAATTTAAATTTTCCATTTTTTATTCTCCTTAATTTTTTATTTTTTAAAAATAACAGGCTACAGTCTGCTTATTTTGTAAATCTGTATATTCTTCTTTCCAATAATGCGGATCATTAATTTCTTTATATTTTACAGTATATACTTCTATTTTTGAAGTAAAGGGCTTATCTAAGAAAATAAACAAGTGTTCTTCATCACCAAAGCCTCCAACTGATACTTCTCTTATTTTATTTCCTGATTTTAACTCACTATAGAGTATTTTTTCTAATTCATTATTTAATTTAGATAGTTTGTTATCTTTTATAATTTTATTTAATTCTTTAATTTGCTGTTGTTTTTTCATTAAAAATAATATACTGCCTCAAAATAATTATTTTATACTATTTTATTATATAATTATTTTTTATTTTGTAAAATATAATATTATGTTATAATTTACAAACATTGATTATATATGTTTTTATATACGTTTTGATAGAAAATATTATTTTAAGGAGAAAATGTTATATGAGTAATGAAAATAAATTAAACACCCTAATAGAAAGAAAAGATGTAAAAATAGATGATACTTGGGATTTGAGTTTATTATATAAAACTGATGAAGAGTTTGAAAAAGATTTTAAGATAATGGAAGAGTTTTCAAAAGACGTTTCAAAGTTTAGAGGAAAATTATCAGATTCGGCAAATGAGCTAAAAAATATATTAGATACTATAATGAAAGCCTCTATAACTTTAGAAAAATTAGGCTCTTACGCTTTCTTAAGACAAACAGAAGATTTAACTAATAATGATTCTAATGTGAAAGTGGCTAGATTTGCAAAACTCTCTTCGGAGATTTCTGCTAATATGAGTTATTTTGAACCAGAATTAATGAGTATAGATGATGAAAAAATGAATAGTTTTTTGAAAGATGAATCATTAAAAGATTATTTAATTTATTTAAATAAAATACTAAAATACAAACCTCATACATTATCAGAAAAAGAAGAGAGAATATTGGCACTTCAAAGCGAATTATCTTCAACTGCTTCAAATGTATTTGATACTTTAAATGATGCCGATTTGAATTTCGGAGAAATTGAACATAATGGAGAGAAAATACCATTGACGCATGCAACATTCTCTAGTTTTCAGGAAAGCGATAACAGAGAATTAAGAAAAAAGAGTTATGAACAATTTTATAAAGAATATGATGAACATAAAAATACTTTGGCAGAACTTTATGCAAGTCAAATAAAACAGGATATATTTGATGCTAGAATAAGAAACTACAACAGCGTACGTGAAATGGAATTATTCGGCGATGATATACCAGTAAGCGTTTATGACAGTTTGATTGAAAGTGTACATAATGCCTTGCCTGCGGTTCACAGCTATTATAAATACTGTGCGGATAAATTAGGAATTACTGATTTCAGACAGTATGACAAATATGCTCCAGTAGTAAAAGATATTAAAATAAATCATACATTTAATGAGGCAGTAGACGTTTTGAAAAATGCTTTATCTCCATTGGGCGATGAATATGTATCTACTCTTGTAAAAGGTCTTAATTCAAGATGGGTTGATAAATATGAGAATAAAGGTAAGTCAAGCGGGGCATTCTCGTCTGGCTGTTATGTATCAGAGCCTTATATATTAATGAACTTCAGAGATGAAAGTATTGAATCAGTATTTACATTGGCACATGAGGCTGGACACAGTATGCATAGCTATTACAGCAGGAAAAATAATCCTTTTCAGCATCATGATTATACTATATTTGAAGCGGAAGTGGCATCTACTTTTAATGAAAAACTTTTATTTCATTATTTAATGCAAAATGAAAATAAAAAAGAAGTTAAAGCATTTTTACTTAATAAGGATATAAACGGATTTGTTGCTACAGTATTCAGACAGACTATGTTTGCAGAGTTTGAGCATATTATTCATAAAGAGGCTGAAGATGGTAATCCTACAACATTGGAGCTTATAAGAAGCGTTTATAAAGATTTGCTTAAAAAATATTTCGGAGATAATGCTGTGCTTGAGGAGACAAGCGATTTAGAGGCTTTGAGAATACCGCATTTTTACCGTTCATTCTATGTTTATAAATATGCTACTGGTATGTCAGCTGCTGTTGCTTTATCTAATGGAGTGCTTGAAGGCAATGCTAAAAATGACTATACTAACAGAGATAATTATTTGAAATTCTTAAAAAGCGGGGGAAGCAGAACTCCTATAGAGAATTTAAAAGTTGCTGGTGTTGATATGACCAAACCAGAAGTAGTAGAAAGTGCTTTAAAACTTTTTGCTAAAGAGGTTGAAGAATTGAAGTCATTGAACTAATTAATTATTAGTTATTAAAATTGCAAAGGCTGGTATTGTATTTGATGCTAGCCTTTTATTTTAGGTATTGCATTTTTTTATTATATAGTATACACTGGTACGGTAAATAAATTTTAAGGAGAGCTTATGGAAGTTTCAGAAAAGAGCTGGGTTGTTACATTAATTTTAGCAATATTCCTTCCAGTTCATAGATTCTATGTAGGAAAAATAGGAACAGGTATATTATATCTAATTACTGCAGGCGGATTTGGTATATGGTACATTATAGACATTGTAATGATTATATTAGACAAATTCACTGATAAGGAAGGCAGAAAATTAAAAAGATAATGTAAAAATGATAATTATTTAAGAAGAGAGTTAATTATTTTTTGACTCTCTTCTTTTTTATTTATATACATATTCGAAGATTAACTAATATTTATATTATTTTTTAATCGTCAAGCAAATGAAGTCTTTTTTCTATAGATATGCCGTATAGTCTGTCATCATTATCTTTTACTGATAGTTCTACCGCCTTGTATATAAATTTTGTAGCTTTTTCTAATGCTTCTTTTATTGAACAGCCTTTAAGTATATATCCTAATAAAGAAGAACCGAAAGCATCTCCAGTACCCGGTATCATTATATTTATTTTAGGATAATAGCTTGTAATGAAATTATTATTATCGTAACATAGACAGCCTACATATTCATCTTTTGATACGCTTGTAACTATTACAGTATTAGGTCCCATTTTTGAAATATCTTGAGCCATTTGTTTTACTTCATCTTCTGAATATTTTTTTAATGGGTCTTTATCTAGTAATACAGCTAATTCAGTTATATTAGGCGTTATTATATTGGCATGTTTTATTATGTTTTTCATAGACTTAACATGTTCGTTTGACATAGAAGGGTATAATTTGCCATTATCTCCAAGTATAGGGTCTATTAAAATAGTGTCTATATTAAAATGTTTTATAATGTCTATTACAATATCAGGCTGTTTTCCAGAAGATATCCAGCCAACATAAAAAGCGTTAAATTTAGGATTTCTTAATTTTAATTGTTCTATTATTTTTTCTAGCTGTTCAGTCAAATCAAAAGCACAGAACGATTCAAAAGCGGTATGATTTGAAAGCAGAACGCTTATAAGCGGTGAGACTTTTATTCCAAAATATGATAATACTGGTATATTAACAGTTAAAGAAGCCTTTCCGTATGAACATAAATCATTAAGAAGAAGTACATTAAAATCTTTTTTCATAATACTATTATTATTTAAATATAATAAGCGATTTGCTGTCGGCAAGCACTTTGTATCCTGCAATCTGAGCAAAATATGCAAACTGGTCAAGAGTTATATCGTATCTGTCTTCTATTTCTTCTTTAGTAACTTTCATTTTTTTAGTTCCAGACATGAAAGAATTAAGTTCAAATCCGCTGCTTCCAAATTTTCTTTCTACTTCTTTTTGAAACGGATTTTTTTTACCTCTTCTCATTTATTACTCCAAAAAGAATATTATTTATTAGGATATCATATAATAATTTTTTTTTCAATTATAAATTTTATTAAAAAACCTATACATATTAATTTATGAATAGGTTTTTTAAATAATTTATTTATTATTGTATTATTGGTTAAGCACCTTGTTTTGTTAATACGATAGTTCCGCCTCCGTCTGGTTTAGTATATACAGCTTGTGTCTTATCATTGCTAAATACAATTTTATGTTCTTTAGTAGGGTATCTTGAGGAGTATTGATATATTATTAAAGTATTTCCAATAATTACAGGCGTATATCCATATGTAATAGTATTTATTTTAGCATCAGTAGTTGTTACTGTTAAAGTTGTGTTATTATCTGCTGATTTGTATGTTCCATTATATGTGCTAAATAAATCATGTTTTACTAATTTTTCATACTGAAGCTCATTATTTATATAAGTATTTCCGTATATCAATTTATTATCATAGAAATATAAATCCTGCTTATTAGCAGTGCCTCCAGACTGAGTATATGTTATTGTGAGTACATTTCCATTAGTTAATGAAGCTTTTGAATAATTTATACCAAAGTTATCATCCATATATATTTGTCCAGATGTATCTATAAGTATATAGTATTTTTTACTGTCATCATAATCATAATAGTAGTAATTATAAGAATATGTTTTTAATCCTTCTATAGGCTCTCCAATAGTTGTTGTATATCCTTTTTGTGAGGAATATGTTTCTTGTTTAAATACCGCATTTGCAAAAAGATAAATATTTCCGTCTTCCCCAAAGTTTAAAGTATACATTTCATCATTCATATCATATCCGGATACCGTGCTAGTAGTTTTTCCTGCTATATATATTTGAAGTTTGTTTTCAAGCAATACTCTAGTTGCATCTATTAATGTTCCATATCCATTATATATTGTATTACCATCTATTATATATCTTACATCGAGGCTTCCATCTTCATATTGTGCATAATATACTCCATTATGATTTTGTAAAAATTCGTTTATTATAGAATTGTCTGTTGTTGCCTGAGGTTCTTTTGCTAGTTCTATGACATCGCCATTACCTATGAGCTCCTCATTACTTAAAGGCTGGGTTGAATCTACAATAGAAGCAGAACAGCTTATTAAAAAGAATGCTGCTAATAAACTTATTAATATTATTGATGAAAAATTCTTAATCATAATATTTTCCTACTTGTTTAATTTGAGATTGTTTTTAGATTTTGTTTTCATATGGTTTATTATAAAGATATCGCAAGTATATAAAAAATCAATACATAACATATATTTTTTTGTAACTATATATTACTTTTTTATGTTATTTAATTGTTTTGTGTAAAAATATAAAAAAAATTGTGTTTTTTATTTACAAATATTGACATTATTTTTTTTTATGTTATCATAGATGATATACATAATTAAATACTCATGAGGGAGTAATTGGCGTATTTACGCGGCAAAGCCAACATCGCAGCTCTTAATTAGTAGAGTTTGGTTAGCCTTAATTAATGAGACTCAAGTATAAATAAATCTTTAAAGATTAGTATGTCTTATATTCTTTGATGATTTATTTATACATGAGTCTTTTTTTATGCATTTTAAAATTAATTAAACAAAAAATAATTAAATGAGAGGTAATTAATGAACGGTTTTTTAGGAAGTAAAGATGATATTCTTAAAACCCTTAATGTTGATCCTAAAATCGGATTAAATGAAGAGGGCAGAAAGGCTAGTTTTGAAAAGTATGGTGCTAATAGCTTTACAAAAGAAAAAGGTACTACATTACTGCAGAAAATATTAGAATCATTAAAAGAGCCTATGATATTAATGCTTATATTTGCTGGCATTATAGCAATAGGCGTAAATACTGTTGCCTACTTTAATGGAGGACATGCTGACTTTTTGGAATGCTTAGGTATATTTTTAGCTATAAGTTTGTCTATCACTATTACTATAGTTATGGAAGGTAAAAGTGCCAAAGCATTTGAGGCATTAAATAGTATTAATGAAGATATTAGAGTAAAGGTTATAAGAGACGGAAATATAGAAATAATCAATCAGAAAGATTTGCTTGTAGGTGATATTGCTTTTATAGAGACTGGAAATAAACTTCCGGCTGACGGCAGATTATTAGAAAGCGTATCTTTAAATATTGATGAATCTGCTTTAACAGGAGAAAGCGAACCAGTAGAAAAAGATGCAGAAGCTATACTCACAGATGAAAAAACTCCAGTAGCTGAAAGAATAAATATGGCTTATTCCGGATCATTTGTTACTACAGGTAATGGTAAAATGGTAGTTACTTCTGTAGGCGATGCAACTGAATTTGGTAAAATAGCAAGAGAGCTTTCAAAAACAAAGAAAACATCTACACCTTTGCAGGAGAAATTGGCACAGCTTGGTAAAAGAATAGCTATGTTTGGTATAACTGCTGCTTTAATAGTATTTATAATTCAGGTGGTTAATTTTGTAAGAACAGGAAATGCTAATTTTACTACTATATCAGAGGCATTTATTACAAGCATAGTATTGATTGTAGCATCTGTTCCAGAGGGACTTCCTACAATAGTTGCAGTTTCACTTTCTATAAATATTATAAAAATGGCCAGACAAAATGCTTTAGTAAAAAAGATGGTAGCATGCGAGACTATAGGAAGTGTTAATGTTATTTGTTCTGACAAGACTGGTACTCTTACAGAAAATAAAATGACATTAAATAAACTATTTGCTAATGGTGAATATATAGAGCCTGAAAATATTAAAAATGAAAAGATTATAAAAAACTTTGCTATCAACTCTACAGCAGATGTAGATTATAAAGATAATCAGGCTAAGTTTTTGGGAAATCCCACAGAATGTGCATTACTTGTGGCAGCAAGCAAGTCCGGTTTTAATTATAAAGAGATAAGAGAAAAATCAAAAACTATATATGAATATCCTTTCTCATCAGATACAAAAAATATGACAACAGTTGCCAAGATAGATAATGAAACTATTGTATTTACAAAAGGAAGCCCGGAAAAAATAATGGCTATGTGTAGTATAGGAGAGGAAGAGAAAAAAGGTATTGAAAGTGCTATAGAAAAATTCCAAAATGAAGCCAAACGTGTAATAGCATTTGCTCATAAAATAGTTGATGATAATGTTGAAAATGTTAGAGAAAAACTTGAAAGCAATATGATATATGACGGATTTGTAGCAATATCAGACCCTGTTAGAAAAGAGGTTTATGATGCAGTTGAGCAATGCAGAAGTGCTGGCATAAACATAAAAATGCTTACAGGGGATAATATAGTTACTGCTACTGCAATAGCTAGAGAATTAAAAATACTTAATGAAAACAGCATAGTTCTTGAGGCAAAAGATATTGATGCTATGGACGATAATACATTAAAACAAAATTTAAGCAAAATATCAGTTATAGCAAGAAGCACTCCTACAGTAAAAATGCGTGTAGTTAATGCTATAAAAGAGATGGGAAATGTAGTTGCTGTTACAGGAGATGGTATTAATGATGCTCCAGCTATAAAAAATGCTGATGTTGGCGTAGCTATGGGTATAACAGGTACTGAAGTATCAAAAGAGGCTAGCGATATAGTTCTTCTTGATGATTCATTTGCTACTATTGTTAAAGCTGTTCAATGGGGACGCGGAATCTATGATAATTTTCAGAGATTTATACAGTTTCAGCTTACAGTTAATTTAGCTTCTGTAGTAGTTGTTCTTATTTCTACATTAACAGGTTTAAAATCTCCTTTTTCTGCTATACAGTTATTATGGATAAACATCATTATGGATGGACCTCCTGCTATAGCTTTGGGGCTTGAACCTATAAGAGATAATTTGATGAAGAGAATGCCTACAAAAAGAAATGCAAGCATAGTAACTAAAAAGATGATATTTAAAATAGTATTTTCAGCAGCAGTAATGATTACATTATTTATGCTTCAAAGCAAATTGAATATACTTAATGTTGCAGAGGCTGAGCAGTCTACAGTATTATTTGCTATGTTTGTAATGTTCCAGATATTTAATTCATTCAACAGCAGAGAATTAGGTTTTGACAGCGTATTTAAATATTTTTTGAATAATAAACTAATGCTTTTAAGTATGGGTATTACTTTTGTACTTCAAATACTAGCAACTCAGTATGCAGGAGCATTTTTCAATACAGTTCCTTTAAGCTTCAATACTTGGCTAAAAATTATAGGAATATCATTAGTTGTTATCATAGCTGCTGAAGTATTGAAGATATTTATAAGATTGTTTAAAAGATAATTGTGTTTGAGTAAAATTGATTTGCAGTTATGTGGAATTATTCTCATAACTGCTGATTTTATTTTTGATATAAAATTATATTATTTTACATAATAAAAAAAAGTTAGTTTTTATAGGAAAATTATTTTTAATACTTTAAAAGTATTGTAAAAAAAATCCGAATTTATATATAGAATAATAAAAAATAAAAAGAACAGAGTATGAACTATAGTATTTATATTTTAGTATTTATATGTGTATTTGTTACACTACTTCTCATATTAAAAAGATTTTTCTTTGGAAGTAAAAAAAATAAAAGTTCTGATATAGATAAAGTTAATTCATTTATTTCAGAAGGAAAAAATGATATGGCTTTACTTAAATTAAAAGATATTTTAGCCAAAGATAAATCCGGTACTAAAAGAGCGAAAATACATGCTATGATAGGAGATTGTTATGCTAATATGGAAGAGTATTCTTTTGCAATAGTAGAATACAGACATGCTATAGATGATGGGTACAATACTCCAGAAACTATTTTATCACTAGCAAGGGCTTTGGATAAAATAGACAGAAAAGAAGAGGCTTTAGCTCAGTATCTTACTTTATTAAAAGAAAATGATTATAAATTAATAGTTGATATAGAAATAGGCACTATATATTATAAAAACAGACAGTATGATACAGCTATAAAATATTTCTCTGATGCTATAGATATACAGCCTAATAATTCTGAAGCTTTAAAATATAAGGCTTTTTGTTTTGTAAATATGGGCAATTATAATGAAGCTATATCCATTATGAGTAATGTATATAAAAAAATGCCTGATGATCCAATACTAAACTATAATTTGGGAAGGGCATATAAAGGCAGAGATGATTATAAAACTGCTATTAGATATTATTCTGTATCTTATAAAGATAAAGAATATGCTGTAAAATCATTGTATGAAATGGGGCTTTGCTATATTAAGCTTGAAAATATAGAATCTGCTATAAAAACTTTAGAAAAAGCTATAAATTATGAAAGCTACGATAAAGACTTGAATTTGGCTATACTTTATACCTTATCAGAATGTTATGATATAGTAGGCAATATTAACAAATCTATGGAAATATTGGAAGGTATTATAGTAATAGATCCTAACTACAGAGATGCTAATGAAAAACTTAATAATTATAAAGATTCCAGATATAGTGAAAATATTAAAAAGTTTTTCAAATTGGAAGGCGAGGACTTTATCAATACAGCTTTAAAAATTACAGCAAGTATAGGACTTATACCTTATACATTAAAAACTACAGATAAAAAATATCTAATAATTTTTGCTAAAGAAAATAGCAGTCCTCATTCCCCTAAAAAAATAATATATTTCAGAACATCTTACAGCCCTATATTTAATGATGAGCTTGTACATTTGTATGAGTATGCTGTAAATGCTAATATTTCTAATGCTGTGCTTATAACTTGTGCTATGGTAAGCCCGGATGCTATAAGATATGCAGCTATGTCTAGGATAGATATAGTAGGAATAAAAAGGCTTGAAAATTTATTAGAAAAAGCTGTTCTTACTAATTTGCCTGTAGGAGTTACAAGAACTGAAGAGAAATTAAATTGGGTATTGTAAATTATAAATATTACAGAGATTATAAAGAGCAATAGATTTTATTCTATTGCTTTTATTTTTTTTATATTATAATATTTTATCATATTGCTGATTGATTATTAATGACAGGTTGAATTTTACAATGAAAAAGGTACAGGATTTTTATTTTAAAAAGGCTAAAGAAGAAAACTATAAGGCAAGAAGTGTTTTCAAATTGGAGGAGGCACAAAATAAATTTAAGTTTATAAAATCATCAGATACAGTTCTTGATGTAGGCTGTTCTCCGGGGTCTTTTAGTCAGTATATGCTTAATAAGATACTAAAAACAGGCTCTGTTGTAGGTGTTGATATACTTCCTAATTCATTTGCTCATCAGAGATTTACTTTTATGCTAGGCGATATAAAAGATATGGACGCTTCAAGTTTTAATAATACATTATTTGATGTTGTTGTAAGCGATGCTATGCCGAATACTACTTCGGACAGAGAAACTAATCATTTCAGGTCGGTTTCTTTATGCAGGGCTATATTTAATTTGGCTAAAGATGTATTAAAGGAGAATGGACATTTTTTTATAAAAGTTTTTGATGGTAAAGATTTGCAGATGTTCAAAAAAGAGCTTAGCGGATATTTTGAGAGTGTAAATGTATTTAAACCTAAAAGTTCGAGAGATGAGAGCAGGGAAGTGTTTTTGTTTTGCAAAAATTTTAAAAAGATTATTTAATCAAACATAAGGATATAATAAAAATGAGAAGAGAATTTGCTTTGGTATTAGAAACTTATAATAATAATGTAGCTAAAGTTGAACTTCAAAGAAGTGCAAGCTGCGATGGATGCACTATGTGTTCTAAGGGTAAGCCTATTGTCCTTAGGGCTTTTAATAATATAAATGCTGGTAAGGGAGACAGTGTAGTTATAGAAGTAGAAGAATTAAAAAAAGGAACTAATTTTTTTGTTTATGTTATTCCTCTTATATGTCTTATAGCAGGGTATTTTATAGGAGCATATATAACAAAATTGGCAAATATAGAACATGATTTAGGACCTATATTTTCTTTTGTTATATTTTTTGTATATGTTATTTTTGGTATATTAAGATTAAAAAAAGACAATAAAATAATAGCTAATATTATTTGCAGGAATGACGTTATTGAAAACTATAGCAAATAATATTTTAAGGCTTTATAAATGAAAAAAATAATATCTACTGTAATAACAATTGTCTTGGTATCAATTATAACATATTTATTTATTTCTAAAGATAAACCTTATGAAGAATTTTATACTATAGGTAATGATGCTGTTTCTTCTGTTAATAAGATTACTGGTCTTAAAATTCACCCAAGAACAGATATATCAGATGAAGGCGATATAAAAATATTAACTTTTAATAAAGTAGACGATGTTCTAGCTTATAGTGTAAGATATGCTGATTATCTATGGAAAAATGAGGGTTATTATATTACAACAAATTATAAATTTGGAAAAGAAGACTACGGAAAAGTGGAATTAGCTAAAAATTCTTCTGAAGCTGGTAAAGTTATTAGAATAAATGTTGACTGCAATACTAATAATTCTTTTAAAGTTGTTTTGAGTTTAATTAACGGAAGTTTAATAATGAGAAATACTAATGAGTGAAATATTTTTATATATTATCCATATTAAAGTTAAGCCAATATCCGAGCTCTTTAAATGATTTTTTCTCTTCATCTCTTTCAAATTTTATATCTCCGTTTTTATATTTCTGCAGTATTTTATAAAAAATATTTTCAAATGTGTTTCTGTCTATAGGCATATCATTATTTGATAGAAATTTTATATCTCTTAGAAGATCATAAGTTATAAACGGATTTCCAGTGTTATATAATTCATTTAATGCTGTTTTTATATTATCACCTATTAAACTTGATATACCGCTATTTGATATAAATATTCCGGCATTTCTAGCATCTTTCAAATTTTCAGAAACTTCATCGTATGCATCGCGTCCTCTTTCTGTAATTTTTTCTCTAAGTATAGGAGAAGCCATAGCTCCCATTATTCTTCTATAGTCATAGTCTGGGGTTATACTATTTAAATTAAAATATGTAAATAGTTTTCTGTATTCTGGGTATATTTGATGCATTAAAGTATCTAGTTTTTTGATATCCTCTTCAAATAAACTATCTGCTAATTTATCTCTTATATCTGATGTTAGATCTTTCAAATACATTGTGTAAATTGTAGCTTTATCTAAATTATCATAAACTTCCGATATTTGAATTTGATTTTTAAACTCATGGTTTTCTTTAATCATATGAACTTTGAAATATATATCAGCTGCTATATTATCTATTAATATACCTTCTACATAATTTTTTTCTATTTTAGTTGATTTTATTTCATGTTTGAAAATATTTATATTAATATCTCGGTATTCAGAAGCAGCAAGATTAAAGATAAAATAGTTTATAACATAAAGTTTAGTAAATACATCAACCTTAGCTTCTTTTTCATAAAAATATCTTGCATTATGATGTTCTGGCTTATTGCTTATAGATTTTTCTAATGTTTTTAAAAACTCTTTATGAGCATCATTTACAAAAGAAACACTTTTATCTTTTACTAATAATCTTGCATAATGGAAAGACTGCTCAGCGTACTGCATATTTTTTATAGGTTCAAGTCTTGATACATCTTCAAAGAACCAGCCGCATGAAGTATATGAGAATAGTGAGTATTTATAAGATTCCATTAAGAATACAAACTCTTTGAATGATATATATTTACTGCATATTTCGTATAAATCTTTTGCATCCAAATCATTATATATGGCACGCACATATTCTTCTCTTAAAGAGTTTCTAGTTTCATCAGTAAAGTCTAAAAATTCAGCGAATAATTTATCCTGCATTTTTCTTAATATATCGAAAGCATCACGCAAAGGACCTCTCCAAGATAAATCAAGCCCTTCCCAGCCTCCGCAGCCGCAGTTGCTTCTCCACCTTTCAACACCATGTGAACAGCTCCAAGATGTACCTCTTCTCCCTGTGCCTTCATGGAGTATAACCTCTTCTGTAGGAGGATACATACTTAAATAATGTTCATAATTAGTAGGGGTAATATTATCATAGTATACATTTTCTTTAAAATATCTTGCTAAACACATGTCGGCAAACGGCTCATGGTGTCCGTATGTTTCACCGTCAGTTGCTATATTAACAAGTCTTCTTTCTCCGTATGCATTTCTTATTCTCTCTGCGAGTTTATCTGAAGAGGTGAGTAAATGTTCAAATGCTATAGCTTGAGATACATAATGATCATAGAAAAATACAGCAACTCTTTTTCCATTATGTCCGTAAAGCCAATAAGGTTTTGATGTGTCAATTTTGGCACCTGAAACATCTATAGTGGTTATATTTTTTACATAATGTGCCTGATAAGGAGATAGTATTGTAAACTTAACTCCGCAGTCATATAAAGCATCAACTACATCCAAATTGATAGCAGTTTCTGAAAGCCACATACCGCTGGATTTTCTTCCGAAATATTTTTCAAAATTATATAGTCCCCATTTTATCTGCACTCTCATATCTTCTTTTTTTGCTAATGGAAGTATTATATGATTGTATACCTGAGCAATAGCGTTGCCGTATCCTAGTCTTGCTATACTTTTTTTATCAGCTTCTAATATTCGTTTTAACAGATCTTCTCTTGTTTTTGCTATATAATCAATAAGTGTAGGTCCGAAGTTAAAACTAATATATTCGTAGTTATTAGACATGTCAGTTATTCTGCCGTATCCGTCTAATATTCTTGAGTATGCATTAGGACTGTAGCATTCATTTGTTATTCTTTCATTCCAATCATGAGCTGGAGCTGCACTTGCTTCCTTCTGTATTTCCCCAAGAAAAGGATTTTCTCTAGGCGGCTGATAGAAGTGTCCGTGCAGTATTAAATATCTCATAATTTGTCCTGTAAAAATAAAAATAAAGTATATTTAATGATTATAAGTAATTTATATATATTTGCAAGATTTTTTTATATTATATCAAAATTTTTTATTTCTAAATTTGATTATACTTGACTTTTAATTACAGTCTAATATAATATGTTATAGGTAATAATATAACTTTTGAAGGAGCCATTCATTATGAAGAGAGTAGTATTAGCGGCATTATTTTTATTGATATTTAGCACATTTATATATGCTGTAGATAAAAAATATATACCTAACAATGCTGACAGCGTTTTTTCCTTAAATGCAGATACATTGGCACAAAAATCTGAAATTAATTTGCAGGATCTTTTAAATAAATGGTTTATGCAGAAATATGCTGACAGATATTTAGAATACAGAGATGATGAGTTTGTAGCTGAGGTTATGACTAATAGATTAAATGATTATATTGACTTTTCTAAAACAGCAAGAGTGGTTTTCTTCAATGGATATCAGCAAATGTCTATAATGCTTGATGTAAAAGATATTACTGAGCTTGATAAATTGATGATTAAAATGTCTAGCCAAGAAGATAAACTTGTTTCTATAGCTGACAATGCTGCATACAGATATTTAGCTTTAGATGAATATAATTTAATATCTTGGAACAATGAAGTATTTACAATTAGTTTGAAATTAAAAGATAATTATTGGTATAATGAAGAATTAAATAAAGATGATATAACAAATATAGCTAATTATATATTTATTAATAACACACCTTTGGATAATGAAACTTTTTTATCATTAGAAAATGAAACTAATGATGCTTCTGTTTGGGCTAATTTATCAGTATTAGCTGATGATACTTCTGATTTTGCTAGATTCTTATTTGGAAGAAGTTATGACGGCATACCAAGAGATAGTTATAAAGATGCAATTCTCACTTCAAAAGTTAATTTTAATAATGGCGAAGCAAATATAATGGTTGATAGCTATACCCCTAATTATCCTTATGATGCCTCTCTTTTAAAAAAACAATTAGCTGATAATATATACAGTTTTGCTAATGGTGAAAATAATTACGGCTTTCTTTCTTTGGCATTCAACAGTAAGGAGCTTGCAAATCATATGAGAAATATTATGGTAGATATAAATAATCTTCCATTTGAAGAAGAATTAAAAATTTTGGAAGAATATGGCATTGATGCTTATAAGTTTATAGAACTTTTAGGAGGAGATATATTTGTGTCTGTATGGGATAACCCTGATAATAATACAGACCCTAATATACTTGCTTCTGTTTCTATAACCGATGCAAGTTCTGTTGAAATAATACTTGATGCTTTATCAGAAGATTCTGCTGATGATATTTATACTATTGGCGGATATTTATGTTATATAAAAGATTCTATATTATATATTTCAAGCAATTCTGATATTATAGATTCTATTATTAATGGAGAGCTTCCAGCTTCATCAATATCTTCTGATAAACTTGATTTGGCAAAAAATAATACTATGTCTTTATATTTAGAGTTTGATCCTAATTTATCCTTGTATGGAGTAGGTGATGACTATACAGAGGCATTTGAATCTATTTATTTTACTTCTAATATATTAGAAAGTAATCATACTCAAATGATATTAAAAATTAATACAAGAGATAAAGAAAGAAATTCACTTTATATAATAAAATCTTTTTTTGGACTAGAATAATATTATATTTTTGTATAATATGAGATTAGATGAATATGTTTATAAAGAGGGATACACAGAAAGCAGGTCTAAAGCACAGGATATAATACTTGCTGGCTGTGTATTTGTAAACGGAGTAAAGGTAACTGCTAAGGCTCAAAAAATAAAAGATACAGATAATATAGAAGTAATTCAAAATATAAAATATGTATCTAGGGCTGGTGATAAACTTGAAAAGGCGTTTTCTGTATTTGATATATCAGTAGAAAATAAAATATGTTTAGATATTGGTGCATCTACTGGAGGTTTTACAGATTGTTTACTCCGTTATGGGGCTAAAAAAGTTTATGCTTTAGATGTTGGGCATAATCAGCTCGTTTATAAACTTCGTTCTGACAGTAGGGTAGTTTCTATAGAAGATTTTAATGCTAAAGATATTAAAAGAGAAATGTTTAATGATGAAATACCTTCTGTTGTGGTAAGCGATGTTTCTTTTATATCAGTTTCTAAAATAGCACCTGTAATATTTAAAGAATTAAATGATTTAGAGTTTTGGGTTAGTTTAATAAAACCGCAGTTTGAAGCAGAACGCGGAGATGTATCAAAAGGCGGCATTATTAAAGACGATATTTTAAGAGATAAAATAGTCAATAATGCTATTGATAGGATTACTAACTCCGGATTTAAAGAGATAGACAGAACAGTATCCCCTATAAAAGGTTCTAAAGGTAATATAGAATATTTGGCACATTTTGTTATTTAATTATTATTTTCTATTTTATATGAGTTTCTTTGTTTGTATATATCATATTCTTTATAAAACTCATCTACATTATTAACTACTAAATAACCGCCGTCTAGTATATTTAATGCCTTTATTTTTTTCAAATCATCTTCTATATTTGGTCTGTATTCTATACCTATCATAGAACATATATCATTTATATTATATTGAAAACTTATTCTGCTTACGCTTTTAAATAATAATTCATTTTTTATTAATGCTTCTATAATAATTACAAATTTACTTACTATATTATTCGCTTTAAATGCCCTTATTCTTGATATTGTACCGTATATTCTCATGCTCATTACTTTTACAAAATATAATCTGAGATTTCTGTCTGACTGTACCAAATTAACCGCATCTTCTTTTTTTATTAATTCTACTATTGAGTCATGAAGCACTATTGCTGTTGTTAAAAGTAATTTATTTTTTGAAAGCGGCGAATATCCGTTAAGAACATCATTTGTAGAGAGTACTCTTCTTGTAACTTGTTTATTATCAAATATATTATACACTCCAATCTGTCCGTACTTTATAACATATAGATAATCACTCGCCTGAAGTTCTGTATAAATACAAGTTCCTTTCTTATATTTGTATATATTGTCTTCAATATTTTCTGCTTCTTCTATAGGTTTTATATTACCAAATAGATTGTTAAGTTCTTTTATTTTATCATCGTTATTTGGATATAATTCAGCGTATTTTTTATATAGTTTATAGGCAGCATCTTTAAATCCATTTTTAGAATATATTTTACACATTTCTATTATATTGATATTACTCATTCTATTTCTGTGACTGTTGTAATATGGATTGTTTTCTTTATTTAGAAAATAATAATACCTGTTGAGCCATCTTTCTATATTAATTAAAAGATAATCATATATCTTATTAATAAGACTTACATTATCGATTTTTTCTATTTCATTGATATTCATTTCTATTACTTCTACATCTTCTAAAGCTTTAACTGTTGAAAAATAAGGTTCATTTAAAACAGCATTAAATAATCCTATAATTTCTCCTTCTTTATACTCTATAGTATAATTATCAGCAAAATAACTGTATACAATAACACTTCCTTTCTTTATTATAAAGAATGTATATTTAGGTTCCTGACCTTCTATAAAAATAGTAGCTGATTTATTGAATTTAATAGTATTATAATTTAACATAGTCAATCCATATATAGTTTGACAATATTTTAATACATTTATAGAGTATGTCAATAATTATTTTTTTGATATTCGTGATATTCTTTGAAAAAATTATTTATATTAGTTATCTTTATGTATTTATCTTTTACAATTTCTACAGATTTAATTTTTCTTAAATTATTAAGAATATCATTTTCAGATATATTATTCACTGAGTTTTTCATATCGTCTATTGTATGATACAACAGTATGCTTTCTGATTCTTCAAATAAAATTTCTATTTTTAATATAGTAGATATTATTATAAATAATTTTAAAGTTATATTTTCTTCTTCTATTGCCCTTATTTTATATAATACATTAATAATTTTTACAGACATCATTTTTATATTGTATGATCTTAATTGCTTATCTTTAATAATCATTTCTAAAAACTCTTCTTTTTGTAAAGTTTTTACATACGATGTTTCTAATGCTATTGCTGAAGTTAATAGAGGTTTATAATCAGACTTTGGACCGTATCCGTCTAGTATGTAATTTTTGCTATATGCTTCTCTTAATAAAAGATTTCCGTTAATAGCATTATAAACACCTATTTTTCCAGACATTATTATGTATAAAGAATTACTTGGTTTTAATTCAGTATAAAGACAGCTGCCTTTCATATATAAATATATATTATCGCTGAATTTTTTAGGCGGAGGCATAGGTTCTAATTTTGATAATTCTATTTTTACGCTTTCCACATCTTCAGTATAATCAAATTCCTTTATATACTCATCATATAATTTATAAGCAGCATCATAAAGTTCATTTTTTTTATATATTTCTGCTATAACAAATATGCTTTCTTTATAATACAAATCCAGTTTGTTTTTGACCAAATTACTATAATATTTAGAAAGCCAAGTTTCAAGTGTAGAGTTTAAATAATCATATATTTTTTTTATTAAATCTGTATTTGTCAAATTTTTAACATCTGAGAGATTCATTTCTATTACTTCTGTTTCTTCAGTTGTTTCTATTGTTACAAAATAAGGCTCATTGGTTGCTAAATTCATAAGCCCCGCAATAAAGCCTACATCATATTCTCTGTCATAATTTTTTGAATTGCTTGAATATGATTTAGCTTTTCCTCTGGTTATTATATAAAATACATCTTTAGGGTAGTTACCTTCTTCATAGATTAAATAATTTTTTGGAAATTTTGAAGTTTTATAATTATTCATTTTATAATATTTATATTTATTATTTTACTACTTTTAATTATAATTATTTTTTGAAAAAAAACAAGAAAATTTAATACATTACTAAAAATATTATGTTCTTAATATTTTTGCGGTTTTGCATATTATATTTTATTCTGTTAGCAGTTTATTAAAAATATTGCTTAAACCGTATATTTTTTGTATTCTTCAAAATAACTTTGAAAATTAGATATTCTTATAGCATTAAAAGAATCAAGCTCCAAATATTTTATTTTATTGAGTGCCGTGCATATTTCCTTATTGCTATATTCTATATTCAGCATGTTCTTTAAATCTTCTATTTTATAAGGGAGATTAACATATTTGGTTTTATTAAATAGTGTTTCTATTTTTAGAATGGAGTATATTAATATCATTAATTTTATATTCAATTCTTTTGTGTTGATAGCTTTAATTTTTAAAATAGCACTGTTGATTTTTGTCGCTGTAATTTTTATATAATTAGCTTTGAACTCTGTATCTGTATTTATTATGTTCATTAAGTTTTCTTTTTTTAAAACTTCTATTATAGAATCTTCAAGTACTATAGCTGTTGTGAATAGTGCTTTATATTCCAAAACAGGTCTGTAGCAGTTTATGATATAGCCGGAGGGATAAATCAGTCTTACAGTTTGTTTTGAATTTACTATGCTGTATATTCCTATTTTACCAGATTTAATAATATATATATTACTGCTTGGTTCAAGTTCAGAATATATACAGTATCCTTTTTTTACTTTATAAATATTTTCTCTTATTTTTTGCGGCTTATCTGCAGGTTTTGTATGCAGCATTAATTTTTTAGCACTATTTATATGAGAATCATCTTCAAATAGTCTTATACAGCTTGAACATATTTTATACGCGGCATCTGAAAAATTATTATCATTATAGATATTTGCCATAGTTAATATATCTTCTTTATTATATAAGTCTGCTTTATTTTTGGTTATCATAGTATAATATTTGCTTAGCCAGCTTTCTAATATATAAGAAAAATAATTTGAAATTTTATCTATTAAATTATAATTATCTATTTTGGTAAGATTTTCCACTTTTATATGTAAAAGTTCTACATCTTCTATTACTTCAACTGTTGAGTAGTATGGTTCGCCTGTTATTGCTGAGATTAAACCTATTATATCTCCTTCTTTATAATAATTTATATGTGTCTCATAAAATTTATTATATGCAGCAGCTTTTCCTTTAACTATTATATAGAAATATTTTTCAGGTTCTTCTCCGTCTTTAAATATGATATCTGATTTTTTAAATTTTACTTTATTATACTGTTCCATTTTTCTCTGTTATATTTAATATATTATTAAAATGTACAATATAATTATGTCAACAATAAAAATTGATAGGCTTTATCACTAATAATAGTAGAAATTATTATTTTGTATAATCTTCATATTCTTTAAAATAATTTACTATATCTATTACTATGATGCTGTTTAAAGAATCTAATTCTATATATTTAATTTTTTTTAATTCAGAATATATTATTTCATTTTCTATATCTAAGTTAAGCATATTTTTTATATCATCTATTTTATATAATAGTTTTAAATATTCAGGCATAGAAAATAATGTTTCTATTTTTAATATAGAGTATATAATTAATATGAATTTATGTCTTATATTTTCTTTTTTTACAGCCTTAATTTTTAATACTGTACTTATAATTTTTATTGAAATCATTTTTATAAATTTAATTCTAAGCTCTGCATTACTATATAGGTTCTTTATAAGTTCATCTTGATTTATAATTTCTATGACAGAATCCTCTAAAGCTATTACAGTTGTGAGGAGCGGCTTATACTCCAATACGGGACTATATCCGTTTATAATATATCCTGATGTATATACAGCTCTTGTGATATATTTACCATTAATTATATTGTATACTCCTAACTTTCCAGATTTTATATAATATATGTAATTACTGATTTCTAATTCACTGTATAGACAGTATCCTTTTGTTATTTTTAATAAATTTTTTTTGATGTATTCAGGTTTTTTAGCTGGAGTTAAAGATTTTATAAAATTGTTCACTTTATCAATATTGATATTTTCTTTAAATGAATTTAAATATGCTTTGCAAAGTTTATAGCTTGCATCTATAAATCCGCCTTCTTTATAAATGCTTGCCATAGTTAATATATCATCTTTGTTATAAAGATCTATTTTATTTTTAGTAATTATCGAATAGTATTTGCTAAGCCACCTTTCCAATATAAAAGATAGATAATTTGATATTTTATTTATTAAATGTTTATTATTTAACCTATTAATATTTTCTGTTTTTATTTGCCACAATTCACAATCTTCTGCTGTTTCAGATGTAGAATAGTAAGGCTCTCCTGTTACAGATTGAATTATACCTATAATTCCGCCTTCATTATATTTTATTGTAAAATTATCACAAAAAGTATTGCAGGATAATATTTTTCCTCTAGATATTATATAGAAATAATCTTTTGCTTCTTCTCCGTTTCTAAATATAACGGTTCCTTTTGTATATTTTACTAATTTGTATTTATCCATATACTTAATACACGTATAAAATATTTACAATTAAATTATAATACTTAGACAAATTATGTCAACTAAAATATATAATTTTTGTATTTTTTTATATAATTTATAACATCTGATACTTTTATGTTTTTTAAATTGTCTATTTCTATATATTTTATATTTTGTAATTGTGAATATATATCTTTATCAGAATTATTTATATTAAGCATATTTTTTATATCATCTATTTTATATAATAATTTTAATGTTTTCATATCTTTGCAAAATAATGTTTCCATTTTTATTATAGAATAAATAATAATTATTAGTTTTTTATTTAATTCTTTTGTATTGATAGATTTAATTTTTAATACAGCATTATAAACTTTCATAGCAGCCATTTTTATAAAATCCATTCTCAATGCCCTATCTTTGTCTATCATCTTTACCAAATCTTTTTTGCTTATAATCTCGATGACAGCATCTTCAAGAATTACAGCAGTAGTTAAGAGAGGCTTATATTCAAGAGATGGCGGATATCCATTGATAATATATCCGTTTGAATAAACACTTCTAATAATTTGTTTTTTATTTAATATACTATAGATACCAATTTTACCTGATGTAATTATGTAGATATGGTTTGCAGGATCAATTTCTGAATATAAGCAGTATCCTTTTTTAAATTTAAAAGATGTTCCTCCTATATGTTTAGGTTTTTCAGATGGTTTTATATTATTTAATATTTTTTTTATCTCGTCTATGTCATTATTATCAGGAAATATCTGCAAATATTTTTCAGCCATTTTATAAACAACATCTGTATAACCATTATTTTTGTAAATTTCTATCATAGTCAAAATGTCATCTTTATTATACAAATCCACTTTATTTTTAGCTAGAATTGTATAATATTTGCTAAGCCAAGTTTCTAAAACGAGATAGAGATAATCATATATTTTATATAATAATTCTTCATTATTGATATTAATTATACTGTCTGTTTTTATTTTTATAACTTCTGTTTCCTCTATTACTTCTATATTGGAAAAATACGGTTCATCTATAACAGAAGAGACTAGTCCTAAAATACTTCCTTTTTCGCTGTTATATTTATAAGATTTATAAAAATCATTATAACATAAGGTTTTACCTTTAGTAATTATATAAAAATAATTTGAGGGTTTTTCCCCAGACTTTATAATAATATCATCTTTATTAAATTTGATGATATCATATTTAGACATAATACTCCTATAAAAAACACTATTATTTTTTAGACTTCACTATTATTAGGCGGTCATTATAATATAAAGGATAATTATGTCAATATTAAAAAATTAATATTTAACTATGTATTAAAAATATAAATAATTTCATAAAAAATCATTCTATTATATTTGAAGTGGAGTTTCTTTTTCTATACATATTATACTCATTAAAGAAGTTCTGTACATTTGGAATAATTATTTTGCCTTCTCTTGAAAATAATATTACTTTCGTTTTATTCATTTCTGATTTTATATAATCTGCATTTTCAATTCCAACCATAGCACATATATCATTAGCTGTATATGGAAGTTCTAAAAATTCAGCATTTTTATCAAACAATAATGCTGTTTTTGCAAATGAATATATCATATTATAAAATTTACCAACTCTGCTTTTTATGCTTATGCTGTAGCTTTTTATAACTGTATTGTATATTCTTCTAGCCATAATGTTTACTAAATGATACTGTAGTTTTGTATTTGTAGATGCGAGTTTCAAAAAATCTTCTTTATTGACTATCTGTAAAACAGTATCTTCTAATACTATGCAGGTTGTAAGAAGAAATTTGTTGCCTAGTATAGGTTTGTATCCTATGATATTTCCGCTTTGGAATATAATTCTTGTTATGAGCCTTCCGTCAAATACGCTATATACGCCTACTTTTCCGTCTCTTATTACATAAAGTTCAGTGTTGCTTTCTAATTCAGAGAATATACAGCTTCCAGACTTATATTCAAATAAATTATGGTTTATTTGTAAAGGAGCTTCTATTTTTTCATTTCTTTCTATCGATAATATTTTATTATTTACTTCACTATGATCTCTATCTGGGAACATTTCTATTATTTTTTTATACATATAAAGAGCTGCAGATTTAAAGCTATTTTTTTCATATATTTCTGCTATTTCAAAAGCATTATTTTCTCTGTAATTTTCTATATTTAATGTTTCTGCCAATTTATGAAAATATTTTCCAAGCCATATTTCCATAAATTTTATTAAGTGTTTATATATACTTTCTATTATTTTGCTATCTTCGATATTATATATATCTTTTATATGTATTTCTATTAATGTTGCATCTGTTACAGCAATAGCAGTAGAGTAATAAGGTTCTGATAATATAGCCGGAACTATACCTATTATATCACCTCTTGTAAACTCAAAATTTGTATTTTCTATGACATAATTTTTATCTATTATAGTTCCTTCTTTAATTATATAAAACACATCGCCTGAATTTTCCCCTGCCACGAATACAGCAGAGTCTTTTTTAAACTCAACAACATTAAAATCTATCATAATAATAACCCCTAAACTTAATATAATATATTATACTTTATAATTTTTATATAACAAGAATATATAATTACTTTTTTACATTAAAAATTATTATATTTTAGAGCAAATGTTTTGTTATTAAATGAATCTTCTATTATTATACTATCTTCTTTGAAGTATGCATTATATGTAAAATACAAATTATGATTATATTTATCGAATATTAATTGTCTTATACTAACTATATTAATATAGTTTTGGCTTTTAAATATATTATTAGAAAAGCTGTACAGCATATAATCAAATATTCTTTTATATGCTCCATTCTCTTCTTTGGTTATATAAAATCCATAGAAAAGTATTTGATTATTATAATATTCAAAGTCTATAAAAACCCAAATGCCATTAAGCTGATTATTATTATATAATGGTTTATTATGATAAAAATTGAATATGTTATTTTGATTATTTAAATCTAATATTGAAAAACCAGATAAATCTCTATTAAATATAAAATAATTATCAGTATGTTTTATTATTTTATACATACGCGAATCATCACTTTTATAATTATATATTAATTCATCTTTTTTATACAAGGTTCTGTCATATCCTATAATATCCTTATTATGAATAAATCCGGTGTATTTTTTATGAATTATATAATAATCATCATTTAATATAGTTTTCTTTTCTTTTTGGAAATATTCATCTTCAAACAAAATACCATATTTAAGCCAATGATTTTTATAGAATTCTGTGTAGTATAAATTTTCTAATACCATATTATAATTATATTAATAATAATTGTATTTGTCAAATTAATCATTTATTATTTTTAAATATTCACTTTCATTATGTATTCTGTCAAGTGCTGTAATGTAATATATGTAAGTCTTTTTTGATGTTGCAGTTTTATCTTTATATACTATTTTAGAGTTGGTATTAAAATTTGTTCTTCTTATTTTGTCTATCAATTCTATACCGCTTTCACCTACAGTTTCTCTGTATATAACATAATATGATGATATAGAAGGTAATACATGTCCGTATTTATCAGTTTTGTATTCGTTAGGGTCTGTAAATGATATTTCTATGCCTCCGAAAACCTTTTTTATAGAAGGATTTTCTAATTTAATAGGAGCTTCACTCATATTTTTCATTGTATTCATAGTAGGTACTATTGCTTTGAATATATAATTATTTTCTTTTATATATTTTAATGCTAAGTTTCCAAAATCTCCGCTGTCTCTATCTTTTTTATACATACTATGCATAGTAAAAAAAGATGAGCCTTTTATAGAGTTTATTCCTATTTTTCTTATATAATCTATTTGTTCAGAGATAAGTTCTATATTCTGCCAAGGTTCGGTATTAGTTTCTCTTCCCATTTTATATAGTGCATGACCTATATATAAATCAGCAGTATTTGTTGCTCTTGCTTTTTTATATTCATTAACCCACCATTTTACTATAGTATCAAAAGGTGCTGTTTTATGATAAGAACTCCAATACACTTGCGGTATTACAGCATCAATATACATTCTGTTTAAACCGTCTTTATCTGAAGCATTTTCTAATGAAGATGTCTTTTCTCCGTTAAGAAGCCACAATAAAACATCAGCATGCAGAGCATCAAAATTAGGATTATATGATTGTGTAGCACTTCCATATTTGCTTCCTATATATTCAGAAAGCTTTGTATTATTTCTCCAAACTCCTGCGGGGGATATAGTCCATTTTACATAAGGCTTTCTTGATTTTATTTCTTTGTATAAATCACTTACAAGTCTGTTTATATTATCTCTTCTCCAAGCATAAAGCCCATTTACACCATAATCATCATAAGATGTATTATTAATATCGTATCCGCTTTTTTCACCGTATTTTTCTGCACTTATTCTATCAGGCCAATCCTTATATGTTTTACCTCCTGCAGCATTTTGATAAAAATAATCGTCAAAGTGTATGCCGTCAACATCATAATTCTCAACTACTTCAATAACAGAATCTATTATATATTTTGAACTTATAGGCTCACCGGGATCTAAATATATTCTGTTATCATACCAATGTATAGGCTTAAGATTATTAGATACATATGTATGAATAAAGTTCTTTTTAGAAAATTGTTCTTCATAAGTTTTGTTTGTATCATAAGTTAAAGACATTCTATATGGATTAAACCATGCATGAACTTCTAAATTTCTTTTATGTGCCTCATCTATTATAAACTTAAGCATATCAGTTTTGAAAGGGTATTCGTCTTTTTCATCGCTTGAAGCTGTACCAAAAAAATATCTTGTTGTAGGATTAATCTTTGATGGAAATATTACACCAGCATCTGGTTTTACCTGCACAAATACAGCATTAAAATTATTTTCATATAATGTATTTAAATGTTTTATAATAAGTTTTTTCTGTTCATTTTCGCTTCCGCCCTTTATAGGCCAATCTATATTAGCAACAGTAGAAAACCATGCCGCTCTGAACTCTCTGTATAATGGATTTAGGCTTCTGTCTTCTTCCATATTTTTTATAAGCATTGTTCTTAATTTATATGGCACTGCAATATTTACAGTTTGACATGAAGTTATTAATAATATTGTAAGGGATATTAATATAATGATTTTTTTCATATTTAATTCATTTTTTATTATTGATTTATTATTGATATATTTTTCAGATTATATACTTAATAGTAATAACAGTCAATATATAGATACGATTTTGATAAAAAATAAAAAAGGGACTTATAAAAAGCCCCTTTATTAAATTCTAAAATATAAGTTAATAATTAAAATAATTATAGCATACTGTCTACCATAGCTTTAATATTTTCTATAGTAGCTTCTTCTTTAGTAACTTCTTTAACTTTAGCACCATCTTTATAAACAGCTATTGTAGGAAGACCTAATATTTTTTCACGAATAGCTAATCTTCTAGCTTTAGAAGTATTAAAAGAATAGAATGGAACTTTTCCTTCATATTCTTTAGCTAATTCATGAACATGAGGCATTAATGCTTTACAAGGTTCGCAAGTATCGCCAAAATAGTCTACTAAACATAAATCCTTTGAATTAATAACTTTTTCATCAAAATTATCTTTATTTAATTCTTCCATTATAAAACTCCAGAGATATATTTTTATAATATACATTATATAAAAAAAACATTCTTAGTCAAGCTAAAAATATATTATTTTTTATAAAATCTACTTATTAATATGTAAATTAAAGCTGTTTAATTTGAAGTTTATCTTGACAATTTTTAGTATTATGAATATATTAATACAATGCTTAGTGATATTTTTATAGACATACAGAAGAATAAAAAAGAATGGCTGAAAAGCAAAGAGGGCAATGAGTTTGAAGACAGATTTGAAGCTTCTTTAAAAAGATACGGATTTAATAGAAGAATATCAAGTGATAAAGAGATAAAGAATATACTCTCATCTGTAAAAAATGATGTTTTAGATAAAAGCTCTGATAAAATAATCGATAATATTTATGCCTCAAAAGATAAAAGTATGGAAAACTGTTTTATATGCCAGCCTTATGGAAGTCAGAATTTTCCAGACTTTTTAATATTTACAGATAAAAAAATCATTGCTGTGGAGATAAAATACAGCAGCGGTAAATCATCTAGTCCTATGTGGAACAGTAATTTACCTAAGGCTAATGCTGTTTATATATTTGGCTCTTACGGAAGGGGAGATGTTACTTTTTTTATTGGAGGAGATGTTCTTCCTATGAATGAGAGAAATGAGTTAATAAAATTTTTTGAAGAGATAAAAAAACTTGAAGATAATTTCAAAATTAAAATGAAAAAAGAAAGTAAAAATAATCTGTTTGCATATAAATTTGACAGAGGCTTTAATGTATATGTTAGACGAGCCTATGAACAGAATAAAACTATAAATATTAATGCTAAAATAGATTATTTTCTTCATGAAGACAGAATAAAATGCGAAAATAATGTAATAGAGTTTTGTAATAGTTTATAATTTGCTTAAGAGAGAAATAATGCAGGAAGAGTATACAAAAGAAAGTTTTGATTATCTTAAAAATACTGATATAGAAAAAAGAAAAAGACTAGGGCAGTACTTTACGCCTAAAAGTATAAGAGAGCTTCTTTTAAAAAAATTAATATCCATTTCAGATAAAAAAGACAATGTGAAAATATTAGACCCTGCATGCGGAAGCGGGGAATTTATCTTATCTTTCAAAGAATATTTTAATAATCCTCATCTCTATGGATTTGAGATTGATGAGAGTTTAGTTTCTATTTCAAAAAAGTTAATAAATAATGCTGATATAAAATGTATTGATACTTTGAAAATAGATATAGAAAAATCTATTAAATATGATTATGTTATAGGCAATCCTCCTTACTTTGAGTTTAAGCCAGATAAAGAAACGAAGAAAAAATATTCTGATATAATAAGCGGAAGAGTTAATATATTTTCTATATTTATAAAACTAGGTTTAGAGCTTTTAGAAGACGGCGGATATTTAGCTTATGTTGTTCCTCCTTCTATGAATAATGGAGCTTTTTTTAGTAAATTGAGAGAGTATATAATTAATAACAGCAGTGTTGAATACTTGCATATTGTAGAGGGTTCTGATAATTTTTATATGGCAAATCAAAAAGTTATGCTTTTAATACTAAAAAAAACTAATAGTCATAAAAATAAAAAATATATATTTTCAAAAAATGGTATTACGATATTTACAGAAGATAAAACTTTTTTAAACAATGCTTACAAAAATACTGTCAGCTTAAAAGATATAGGATATGCTGTAAAAACAGGAAGCATTGCTTGGAATAAATACAAAAAAAATCTTACAGAAGATAAAAATAATTCTATCCCTTTAATATATTCATCAAATATAGTTAATGGAAAAATAGTTATACCAAATAAAAGAAAACTTCAGTATATAAAAAATATTTCTAAAGAGTTGATAATAAAAAATAATGTTATAGCAGTTAATAGAATAACAGGCTCACACAAAAACATCAATATAAAATCGGCAATAGTAAAAGAAAAAGAGTTTGTATGTGAGAATCATGTTAATGTTATATATCCTTTGAAGAATTATGATAAAACCTATTCATTAGAGTATATTTATAATGCTTTAAATGATGAAACTAATATAAAAGTATTAAGTCTTATAACGGGAAACACTCAGGTATCAAAAACAGAATTAGAAAGGCTTCTTCCAATAAAGATTATAAATTAATAATTTTTATTAGTTTGACAAAATATATTTTTAATGATATAATAAAAAACATATTAAAGAGAAACTCTAAACTCTAAACTCTAAACTCTAAACTCTAAACTCTAAACTCTAAACTCTAAACTCTAAACTCTAAACTCTAAACTCTAAACTCTAAACTCTAAACTCTAAACTCTAAACTCTAAACTCTAAACTCGTTTAAAGTTTAAATTTAGGAGTAAAATACTTGTTTTTAATATTTTATTATTTATGATTTTACTATTCAAAAGATTATAAATTTTAATGATTGCAAGAAGTTTTAATATAAATATTGTGAGTGTTTAGATTAAATGTAATTGACAAACAATTTTTATTAAAAATAATAAAAAAATTTAATTTAAGAGGAAGTAAAAATGAAAAATGATTTTGAAAAACAAATAGAACCATTCTTTTTTGTAGAACATGAAAATAGTGCCTCTCTTTGTTTAAATGTTGGAGAATATAAAGCAGAAATATTTGAAGAAAGAGCAGATGAAGGTTTTGAAGGCGGAGGCTATGATTGGCAGTCTTTGGCTATAGTGTTTTTGGAAGAAAAAGTTCCTGAGCTAAAAGGCATTATAGATTTTGATTCTGAAGCAAGTATGTTCTGTGCTTACAGCAGTAATATTGAAGCATTAAAGAAATTTGCTTTATTATTTAAAGAAGCATGCGAAGATGATAAACTTATAAGAGATTTATTTTCTAGGGCTGAACTTGATTAAACATTCATATTTTATTATACTGTTGAAATAAATAATAAAAAATATTAAAAGGAAACATGATGAATATAATTGAACAAATAAATCAATTGCATGAAAATGATGAACATGAAAAGATTATTGAGATTATAACTGCAATCTCAAATGAAGAAAGAGACAGTGAACTTTTTAGTATGCTTGCAAGAGCTTATAATAATATTGGAAAATATGATGAAGCATTAGATAATTTAATGTATATAAGAGAAGAAGGCATTGATGATGCTTTATGGAATTATAGGGTAGGATATGCTTATTATTATAAAGGTGAAAAAGAAAAAGCAGAAAATTATTTTAAAAAGGCTTATGATTTAGATAATGAAGATACAGATGCTTATAATTTTTATATGCTTTGTTCAGAAGACAGAGATGATGGTATCAATTTTGAAGAGAGAGTTAATAGATTTTGGAAATGGTTTGAAGAAAATGAGAAAGTTATATTAGATTTTATAGATAAAAAATCTGATATGTCATCAGATGAAATAATTGAATTTGTTTCTAAAGGGGTGTCTTTAATATCTAGCAATTTGCAGTTTAATTTTGGCGGTAATTATGAGTTTACATTCACTGTAGAAGGTAAGGAATATTTGTTTTATCTTACTCCTAGGATAGTAGCCGCTATGCCTGAGAAATTAAAAAGCAAATGGAAATTTTCTCCTTATATGCAAAAACAAGATATAGATAATTCTAATTTTATAATATATAATAAAGATTTAAGCTTTAAAGAAATTTTAGTATCTGCAGAATATGATGATAATACTAATTTTTTTAATTTGAAATTCTATAATAAAAAATTAAATGAATTAGAAGAATATTATGCATATAATGCTTTTTATATAATGCTTGAGCATGCAGTAGGTGAGAATATATTAAAATTATATTTATTAGGAAATGTTGAAAAAAGTGATAAAAAACTTGATAACATGATAGAGCTTCCAAAACTTTATGACTTTATAACAGATACTTTAAAAAGTAAAAATAAAGATATTATTGCAGATCCTATCAATAGATATACAGTTTATGAGTGTAAACCTACAGACAATTTCTTTAGAGAAGATATATTCATTGGAAATACTTGTTATATGGAGCTTATTAGTGATTATGCTAATTATAATATAGATGCGGTTGTTAATATTTCAAAAATGGGAGCAAGAGCTGTATATTTAGCCTATGTATTTGCTGATAATAAAGATAATAATTTTGAAGATGAAGATATAAATAAAAAACTCCTTGATGAAAGAAATAAAATTACAGATGAGCTTGAAAGTATTATGGGTGAAAAGGGAAGCGGTAAAGAAATAGGTGTAGTATTGGGTAATGCATTTGGGGTAGTTAGCGGATATATAGATTTGCTTTTATACAATCAAGATGAGTTTATAAAGAGAGCTCAAGAAGTATTAAAGAATTATAATTATAAATTTAGACTTCTCAAATTCAGACAGTATTCAGATATTATAAAAACTTTTAATGAAGATATTAATTAGTAAAAATATTAATAATAAAAAATGCAGTTGTGTTAACAGTATTTTTGAAAATAATTTTTTAAATACTTTATATGCTATATATAATTTGTTAAAAACTGATGCTATAAAAATTAAATTAACTTTGGTTTTAGATGATACTACATTTATAGCTTTACTAAAAGTTAGTCTCTCACTTTTTTGTTCGTACTTGTTTTTTATGATGAAGTCATTATAATTTTAAATATTTTTAATAAGGAGTATTTCATGGAAAAAATAAATTTACCTAAAGCCTCAAAAATTACTTCTCCGAATCCTGTGGCAATAGTATGTACTCAGAAACCTGATGGCAGTACAAATCTGGCAGCTGTATCTTGGTATACTTATCTATCTTATAATCCAAATATGATAGCTTATGCAATGTCTAAAAGTTCTTACAGCGGTGAATTAGTTAGAGAAAATAAAAAAGTTATAATTACAATTCCAAGTGAGAATATTAAAGAAATAGTTATGAAATGCGGTATGTATAGCGGAAGAGATATTGATAAAATATCAAAATTTACAATAGAAATGCAGGATATTCCTACAAGCAGAATAAAAGTTCCTCTGCATAGTGCTGCTGCAATACAGTGCATATTAAAAGAGTATATTGAAACAGGAGATCATTATTTATATATATGTGATGTCGAAGAAGTGTATGCTGATGATAAAGAAAAGGCCGTATTTTCTTGGGAGGGCTACACTAAAATATCATCTGCTAAAGAGGCATAATTATTTAATTTTTTGATATTTGATGAGTTTATATTCTTTTGTTTTTAAATATATTTAAAAAACATAATGCTGTCAGTCATTTTACACTAACAGCATTATAAAAAACTATAAAGTATTAAACTAAACCGTAAGGTATCATTATATCAGCTACTTTAACAAAACCAGCTATATTAGCACCTTTCAAATAGTCGCCTTTAAATCCGTATTCTTCAGCAGTTTGATAACAAGTATTATGTATGTTAGTCATAATGTTTTTAAGTTTATTATCAGTATAATCAAAATCCCATTTATCCATAGAAGCATTTTGCTGCATTTCCAAAGCAGAAGTAGCAACACCGCCGGCATTTGTAGCTTTTCCAGGTGCGAACAATACTCCGGCTTTTTGGAATATTTCAACAGCTTCAGGAGTAGCAGGCATGTTAGCTCCTTCAGTAACAGATATACAGCCATTTTTTACTAATGTTTCAGCACTTTTAGCATTAAGTTCGTTTTGAGTAGCACAAGGCATAGCAATATCACAGGCAATATCCCAAATATTTCCGTTTTCTATATATTTAGCAGAAGAATGAGCAGAAGCATATTCTTTGATTCTTTTTCTTTCTACTTCTTTTAAGCGTTTAACAGTGTCTAAATTAATGCCGTTTTCATCATAAATAACTCCGTTAGAGTCAGAACAAGCAACAACTTTAGCACCTAATTGGGCAGCTTTCTGCATAGCGTATATAGCAACGTTACCAGAACCAGAAACAACTACTTTTTTACCTTCAAAACCATTTTTACCATTAGTTTTAAGCATAAGGTCAGTAAAATATACAAGTCCATATCCAGTAGCTTCAGTACGTACTAAAGAACCGCCGTATCCTAAACCTTTACCTGTTAATACACCCGGCTCAAATCTGTTTTTAAGTCTTTTATACTGTCCGAATAAATAACCTATTTCTCTTCCGCCAACTCCTATATCACCAGCAGGTACATCAATATCATAACCTATATGTCTTTGAAGTTCAGTCATAAAGCTTTGGCAGAAACGCATAACTTCATTATCACTTTTTCCTTTAGGGTCAAAGTCAGAACCACCTTTACCTCCGCCTATAGGTAAGCCTGTAAGAGCATTTTTAAATATTTGCTCAAAACTTAAAAATTTGATGATACCTAAATAAACAGATGGGTGAAAACGAAGCCCGCCTTTGTAAGGTCCTATTACACTTGAGAACTGAACACGGAATCCTCTGTTTACATGTATTTCGCCTTTATCGTCCATCCAAGGTACTCTGAACATTATTTGTCTTTCAGGTTCGCACATTCTCTCAATTATTTTTTGTTCAACATAATGAGGTTTTTTCTTTAATACAACTTCTAAAGTGCTTAATACTTCTTTTACTGCTTGGTGAAATTCTACTTCACCAGGATTTCTTTTTACTATTTTGTTATAAATAGCTTCTAATTGTTCATTCATAGTTAATCCCCCTATTCTTAATTTTTATTTACTGGAAATATTATACACTAAACAGTATTATTGTCAATAGTAATGTTACCGGTTTTTTGTTAAATTGTTATTTTTTTTTATAAATTTATAATTTTTATATAAAAAATTGAAAAATAGTTTAGAATACTGTATTGTGTAAAAAATTAAGGATATATTATTATGACTAGAGAAAAGTATAAACCAAAAACAAAAGAAGAATTAATAGATTTAATAGAGAAAAAAGTAAAATTTAATAAAATAGATACAAGTTTTATAACTGATATGTCTGGAATTTTTGAGAATTCTATATTAAGGAATTTCAGTGGTATTGAAACTTGGGATACATCTAAAGTAGAAAACATGATGAGTATGTTTGAAGGGGCTCAAAGTTTTAATCATGATATATCTTGCTGGAATGTGTCTAAAGTAAAAAATATGAAAAGTATGTTTTGCCGTGCTTTAAAATTTAATCAGCCTTTAAATAACTGGGATGTTTCTAATGTTACGAATATGGAGAACATGTTTAGGCTTACGAAAGTCTTTAATCAGCCTTTGAATAATTGGAATGTTAGTAAAGTAAAAAATATTGATGGTATGTTTTGGGTGGCAGAAAGTTTTAATCAGAATTTAGATTCTTGGGTATTATCAAAAAATGCAAAGATGTATATGGCTTTTTACTGTTCAGCTATGAATGATAATACACCTATTTGGTATAAAAATTAGAATTGATTTATAATAGATTTAAGTTTATAAATTATATTATTTAAAATTTATACTTGAGATTTTTATGAAGAAATATAAACCTGCAAATAAAGAAGAATTAAAACAATTAACTGAAGATGAAAATATTAATCTTGGAAGTATTGATACAAGTTTAATAACTGATATGAGTTCTTTATTTAAAGAAGCTTCAAGAAAAAAATTTAATGGCATAGAAACTTGGGATACTTCTAATGTAACAGATATGCATGATATATTTTTTAATTGCAGAAAGTTTAATAATGATATATCAAAATGGAATGTATCTAATGTTGAAAATATGAGCTGTATGTTTTTCGGTGCTGAAAGATTTAATCAGTATATGAGTGATTGGAATGTTTCAAAAGTTACAGATATGAACAGTATGTTTTTTGCTTGTAAGAACTTTAATCAGTCATTAAATAATTGGAATGTATCTAATGTTAAAGATATGAGTTTTATGTTTTACGGGGCATCATCATTCAATCAGCCATTGAATAATTGGAATGTAAGCAATGTAAAAAATATGTATGGAATGTTTAACGGATGTAAGTTATTTAATCAGGATTTAAACAATTGGAATGTTTCTAATGTAGAAAATATGAGTTGTATGTTTTTTGAGGCAGAAATTTTTGATAAGCCTTTAAATAATTGGAATGTTAGTAATGTTAAAAAAACGTATAGTATGTTTGGAAATTGTAAAAAATTCAATCAGTGCTTGAATGATTGGAATGTTTCTAATGTTACAGATATGAATTGTATGTTTAAATATGGTGAGAGTTTTAATCAGCCATTAAATAATTGGGATACTTCTAATGTTGAGAATATGTATAGTATGTTTGAGGAAGCTTTAAACTTTAATCAGCCATTAAATAATTGGAATGTTTCTAATGTTACAGATATGGGAAATATGTTTTGCAGATGTAAGAGTTTTAACCAGCCATTAAATAATTGGAATACTTCTAATGTTAATAATATGAGATGCATGTTTTTTGGAGCAGAAAATTTTAATCAAGATATCAATAAATGGAATGTTAGTAAAGTAAAAAATATGCTTTCTATGTTTGAGAATGCTTATAATTTTAATAGTCCTTTAAATAATTGGGATACTTCTAATGTTTTATATATCAATCGCATGTTTTTTTACGCAAAGAATTTTAATCAGCCTTTAAATAATTGGAATACTTCTAATGTGAAAAATATGAACAGCATTTTTTCAGGCTGTGAAAGTTTTAATCAGTCAATAGAGGATTGGAAAATAAATAAAACTTGTGTTATTGATAATATTTTTGAGAATGCTGTTTCTTTTAAAAATACAAAATCAATACTTAATATTTATTTTATTGCTAGAGGAAATCATAAGAAAAAACTTTTATCTATGCTTGAAGAATGCGATATTAAAGAAGTTTATATGGAAGCTGTTAAACATTCCAAATTAAAAGATTTTATTAAAAAATTAGAAAATGTTTATTATGATGAATTAAAAGAATTAATTGATAAGAAGAAATAAAAAATTAATTAGATGATAAGTTTTAATAATAATTATATTGACTTAATAGTAATTACTTAATATACTAAAATAAAAAATATAAATATATAAATATAGGTATCAATAAAAAATGGATTGCAAAAAGTTAAATGATATTATTATTTCTATGAGAAGAGATTTGCATAAAATACCAGAAGTGGGTACAGAACTTCCAAAAACAAAAAACTATGTTATAAATAAATTAAAAGAATTGGGACTATCTTATAAAGAGTCTTCAATTGATAGCGGACTTGTATGCGATATAGGAAATGATAATGGTAAAAATATAGCAGCAATTAGAGCAGATATGGACGCTTTACCTATAGAAGAGGAAACAGGATTTGATTATGCTTCTAAAAATGGGAATATGCATGCATGCGGACATGATGCTCATACAGCCTGTTTACTTGGGGCTGCTTATTATTTAAGTGAAAATAAATCAAGAATAAAAGGTACTGTAAGATTAGTTTTTCAGGCAGCGGAAGAATTAGCAGTAGGTGCTCATAATATGCTTAATTCTGGTTTGCTTGATGGAGTTAATGCTATAGTGGGTACTCATATAGGTACTTTGGCTGCTAATGTTCCTAGCGGGGAGTTTGTATTAAAAGAAGGTGCTTTAATGGCTTCTAATGACAGAATATTTATAAAGGTTATAGGTAAAGGTTCTCATGGTGCTTATCCTCATCTTTCTGTTGATCCTATATTAACAGCAAGTCAGATAATACAGGCAATCTATAATATTAAAAGTAGAGAGATACTTGCAACAGATCCTATAATAATTTCTATATGTATGGTTCATGCTGGAAGTCAGTATAATGTAATACCATCTGAAGTTAATATCGAAGGAACTTTTAGAACATTCAGTGAAGATACTAGAGTTTTTATAACTGAGAGAATAAAAGAAGTAGTTCATTCTATTGCTAGTGCCAATAGGGCAGAAGCTGAAGTTATAATAAAAAGGCGTGGTGCTCCTGTTATCAATAATGCTGATATATACAAAGAGCTTGATGAAGTATGCAGCAGTCTTAACTTTAAAAAGGCTTCTCATTATGAGCTTTCTATGGCAGGTGAGGATTTCGCTGATTATTTAGAGAAAATTAAAGGAGCTTTTATATTATTTTCTACAGCCACAGAAAAAAATATAGCTCATCATAACAGAAAATTTGAAATAGATGAATCAAAATTATATCAGCCTTCTGTACTTATGAGTGAATGGGCTATTAAACATTTGGAGCTGAACAATTATTAAAATTATACCTAATTTCAAAATTTATCAAAAAAAATTATATAATAAAAAATTAATAATATAATTATTCTTGAATATAAAATAAATTATCATATTGGTATGAATAGTATGCTGTAATCAGTCATATAAAAAATAATTTTATTTTTTATATAGAAAATTTACACAATATATATTATACTACAACTAAAAATTATGTAAACTTATCAAGGAGCATATATGAAGAAATATAAACCTGAAACAAAAGAAGAATTAGAAAAATTAGTATATACTGATGGAATAAAACTCTATGATGTAGATACAAGCCTTATTACTGATATGAGCGAACTTTTTTATAAAAGCAGCAGAAAGGATTTTGAAGGCATAGAAGACTGGGACGTTTCAAATGTTGAGGATATGTCATATATGTTTGCATATATGAGTTATGATAGTTTTGAAAGCCGTTCTAAAGCTAAGTTTAATCGTAATCTTAATAATTGGAATGTATCCAAAGTTAAGCATATGAGTTTTATGTTTTATTATTGTCATGATTTTAATCAGCCTTTAGATAAATGGGACGTTTCTAATGTTGAGGATATGTTTAGAATGTTTGATAATTGTAAAAAATTCAATCAGCCTTTAAATAGTTGGAATGTATCCAATGTAACAAATATGAGCGGTATGTTCCAGGTAGCAGAAAGTTTTAATCAGCCTTTAGACAAATGGGACGTTTCTAATGTTACAACTATGAGAGCTATGTTTAATTATGCTAAAGCGTTTAATCAAGATATAAGCAATTGGAATGTTAGTAAAGTTGAAGATATGGGTTATATGTTTAGTATATGTGTTAATTTTAATCAGCCTCTTAATGATTGGGACGTATCTAAAGTAAAAACTATGGAGGGTATGTTTAGAAGTGCTTTTAAATTCAATCAGCCTTTAGATAAATGGGATACTTCAAAGGTTGAAAATATGAATGAGATGTTTAGTCAATGTGACAGCTTTAATCAGCCTTTAAATAGCTGGAATGTATCCAATGTAAAAACTATGGAATCTATGTTTCGCAGTACTGAAGCTTTTAATCAGCCTCTTGATAAATGGAATACAAAAAAATTAAAAACAATGTTTGGAATGTTTGACTTTGCTAAAGGTTATAATTGTTTTGATTCATTATCAAAATGGGATTTAAATAAAGTATCAGAAATGAGTAATTTATGCTTTGAAAAGTATGAAGAACTGCCTTTAAAAATCAAAGCGTATCTTCAGGCATTTTATGGTTCTTATAAAGATTATTTAACTATTACAAAAGAGAATGTAAAAGAAGTATATGATTTAATATCAAAAGATACAAATAAAAAAATTTTGTCATTAAAAAAGAGATTAGAAAGCGAGTTTAGTGAAGAACTTTCATCTGTTACGGATAATTATAATTTCAAAACTATAGAAGAAGCAGAAAAATATGTTGAAGATAATTATAATAAAAAAGATGATAAAAAGGTGAGCTTTATAAATGATTATAAGGTTTTGATAAAAGATAAATCAAGAGAAGTTGAAAATAAAGTTTTAAAATATATATATTTGGAATATTTGCTTCTTAAAAGAGATGTTAAAAGATTAATGCAGGTTGACAATATCGTTAATTTACTTGATAAAGAATCGTTTATAAATTTTGCTAAAAATATCTATGAGGAAACTAATAAAGAAACAGCTGCTTTTATATATGCTATATACGGAGGAGATGAGGCCATAAAAGATATATATAAAAAAGAACATGACACAAAACTTTCACTTATAATAATTAAATTAAATATAGAAAGTAAATATGCACTTAGATTATTATATGAAATATATTCAAATACAAAAAAATCTGAAGTTCGTTATGAGGCTTATAATTTAATTGAGGAAGTTATGAAAAAAATGGATATTAGTTATAATGAATTCCAATTAAGATATTCATCTGATTTCGGATTTGATTCTAAAGGGGAAAAAACGTTGAATAAAAATTATAAATTAATTTTGAATAGTGATTATTCTTTGAGGCTTTTTGATATAAATAATAATAAAGAATTAAAAAGGCTTCCCCAAAACTTTGATGAAGATTTAAAAGAAGAAGTAACAAAATTAAGAAAAGAAATTCCTTCTTTTATGAAAGATACTTCTTCTGCTTTAGCTATTTTATTAGCAAGCGGAGAGAAATACAGTTATGATGTATTCAAAGAGGTTTTTATTGATAATGCTATGATGAATAGATTTGCTTCATCTTTGATATGGAATCTATATGATAAAGATGATAATTTTATAACTACTTTCAGATATTCAGGCGACGGAAGTTATTCAAATTGTGAAGATGAAGAAGTAAAAATTGATGATAATACTTTTATAGGTTTGGCAAGCCCTGTAGAAATGGACGATGACACTATAAATAAATGGAGAAAGCAGCTTGAAGATTATGAAATAGCACAGCCTTTACAGCAATTAACTGTCATAAAATTAGATAAAGATAATTTGAAAAACGAAGTAGAAAAAATAGATAATTTAGAAATAGCTTATGGTACTTTCGAGGCTTTTGGTGCAAGATATGAAATGTATTCTGAGTATATAGGATATGATGTCGTTAAAAGCTATTCATTAAAAACAAAGAATGGAGATACTTTTACTATAGATGCTGATGTTGATTCCAATACTGATTTTCATGATAGAGTAAAAATTGATATTTATTTTGATAATGAAAATGGTGAAGAGGTGAGTAAAAGATTTATCTATACTTTATTAGTATTAATGATTTGGGATTTTAGACTTACAGATTTATTTTAATTTTATTGTTTGCAGTGGCTTTAACCCCACACACCCACTTCTTTTGCGACCGAAGGAAGTGCCTGTGGTATTGCCACAAAGAAGCTATATCCTAGACAGGCTCGGATACGCTTAGCGAAAGGCTACATTTTGGATTTAATTTTATGAATTACCTTACATTTAAGACGATTTTAGTATGATTTAGTATTAATTTTATACTTGCACTTTCGCGAAGCGTGCCTACGGCAGCAACTTTGGCGAAGCCCACCTGCGGTGTGCGGCGGGAAAAAGTTGAATAAAAAAATTGACAAACTTAAAAATTTTCAGTATATATAAATAAGTATTATTATTAGTAGTTAATTTAGTGCTGCTATTTATATATATTAAAATTTATAATGAGGATATGAGATGATGAAAAAATATAAACCAACAACAAAAGAAGAATTAAAAAGATTAGTATTCACCAACAACGGTATAAAACTTAGTTGTATTGATACAAGTCTTATTACAGATATGAGCGACCTTTTTAATAAAAGTGAAAGAAAAGATTTTGATGGCATAGAAGAGTGGGATACTTCTAATGTTGAGAATATGGCTTATATGTTTGCATATATGGACTACAATGTTTTGGGACAATATTCAATGACAGAGTTTAATTCTAATTTAAATAATTGGAATGTATCAAAAGTGAAAAACATGATTTATATGTTTGCTTATTGTACATATTTTAATCAGCCTTTAAATAAATGGGACGTTTCAAATGTGGAAAATATGTCTGGCATGTTTTTGGGTGCTAAAAAGTTTAATCAGCCTTTAAATAATTGGAATGTATCTAAAGTGAAAGATATGAGCGATATGTTTCATAGCTGTGAAGTATTTAATAGACCTTTGGACAAATGGGATGTTTCTAATGTTAAAGATATGTCTAATATGTTTAATGTGGCTTTGAAATTTAATCAGAATATAAATAATTGGAATGTATCTAATGTTGAAGATTTATCAAAGACGTTTCGTTATTGTAAAGCTTTTGATCAGCCTCTTAATGATTGGGACGTATCTAATGTGAAAAATATGCAACATATATTTTCGGACTGTGAAAATTTTAATCAGCCTTTAGATAAATGGGATACTTCTAATGTTGAAAGTATGGAATTTGCATTTAGAGCATGCGGTAAATTTAATCAGCCTTTAAATAGCTGGAATATGTCTAAAGTAACAAATATAGAGCATATGTTTGCTTTTACACACGAATTTAATCAGCCTCTTGATAAATGGGATACAAGAAATGTCATTAGTGTAATGCTGTTGTTTGCCTATGCACACAAGTTTGATCATTATGAATCTTTAGCAAATTGGAATTTAGACAGTTTACAAGCTATAAATATAATTTGTGATGATAAGGATATGGATAAATTACCTACAAGAATTCAAGTATATAGGCAGGCATTTTTTCCTAAGGCCGATATTATAAGTATAACAAAATTTAATGTTAAAGAAATATATGAGCTTATTGCAGATGATAAAAATAAAAAAGTTGTAAGATTGAAAAAAAGACTTGAAAGTGATTTCTCATCAGAGCTTTCATTTGTTACAAATAATTATAATTTCAAAACTATAGAAAAAGCAGAAAAGTATGCTGAAAGAAATTACAATGCTAAAAAATATGATAAGAAACTTGAATTTATAAAAAAGTGCCATGTATTAATAAAAGATAAATCAAGAGAAGTGAATATAAATCTTATAAAGTATATATATTCAGAATATTTGTCTTTAAAGAAAACTATTAAAAAATTAGAAAAAATTGATAATATGGTTAATTTGCTTGATTTAAAATCATTTGTGAATTTTACTAAAGAGATTTATTTAAAAAATCAAGATGAAGTTATCACTGCTTTTGTTTATGCTATGTACGGAGGAGATAAAGCTTTAAAGAAAATATCAGAATTAATGTATACTATTGAATCAAAAAATCTCCTTACAATGATAAGCTTCAATATAGAAAGCAGATATGCTCAGAGTTTATTATATAAAATATATATAAATTCAACTAAAAGTGCAATTCGTAAAGAAGCAGTAGAAATGATTAATGACTTACTTGAAAAAATTAATATAGGCTATACTGAATTTAGATTAAGATGTATGCCTAATTTGGGATTTAATTCTAAAGGTGAAAAAGAATTAAATAAAGATTATAAATTAATTGTCAATAATGATTATACTTTAACTTTATTCGATATAAAAAATAATAAAGAATTAAAAAAAGTACCTCAAAGTATTGATAAAAAATTAAAAGAAGAAATAAAAGAATTAGGTAAAGAAGTAGATAAGTTTATTAATCATATCTCACATATTTTAGGTATTATGTTAATAAACGGCGATATATTAAGCTGCGATTTATTTAAAGAAGTTTTTATTGATAATTATTTAATGAATAAATTTAGTTCTGGTTTAATATGGAACTTGTATGATAAAGATAAAAACTTTATAACAACTTTCAGATATACAAGCGATGGAACTTATACAAATTCTGAAAATGAAAAAATAAAAATTAATGCTGATAATTTTATAAGTTTGGCAAGTCCTATAGAAATGGACGATGAAACTATAGATAAATGGAGAAAACAGCTTGAAGATTGCCAATTATCACAGCCTATAAATCAATTAACACTTATAAAATTAGATAAAGATAATTTGAAAAAAGAAATAAAAAAGATAAAAAATATAGATACAAGCTACGGAGCTTTTAAATTCTTTGCTAAAAAATATGAAATGCATAGCAATGATGTATTAGAAGATAATGTAACATATACATTTACATCAAATGATGGAGATATTTTTACAATGTCTGCAAAAGTTGATGAGGATATAGAATATGATGATTTAGTAAATATTACTATCGATTTTAAAAAAGATAAAAATAAAAAAGAAATAAGTAAAAGATTTGTTTATACATTTTTAGTATTTATCATTTTGGATTTTAGACTTACAGATTTATTTTAATTATAACAAATAATTTTTAGGCATCATAGTTTTGTGTCTTCTATAAAAATATAATTGATTTTTATAATATTATATATCCATATTGAAATTAGGGGAATTGATGAATAAACATAAACCAGCAGCAAAAGAAGAACTTAAAAAATTAGTATTTACTGACGGTATAAAACTTAGCGATGTAGATACAAGCCTTATTACAGATATTAGTGAACTTTTTCAGAAAAGTGAAAGAAAAGATTTTGAAGGCATAGAGGACTGGGATACTTCTAATGTTGAAAATATGTCTTGGATGTTTAGAGAATGTTTAAGTTTTAATCAGCCTTTAGACAAATGGGATACTTCTAATGTTACAAATATGAGCGGTATGTTTAGTCTTGCTAAAACTTTTAATCAGAATATAAATAATTGGAATGTTAGTAAAGTTGAAGATATGAGTTATATGTTTAATGCATGTGGCTCTTTTAATCAGCCTCTTAATAATTGGGACGTATCCAATGTAAAAACTATGGAGGCTATGTTTCATTCCGCCATTTCTTTTAATCAGCCTTTAGATAAATGGAATACTTCAAAAGTTGAAAACATGCATGATATGTTTTGCCGATGTAAACAATTTAATCAGCCTTTAAATAGCTGGAATGTATCCAATGTAAAAACTATGGAATCTATGTTTTATTCTGCCGATTCTTTTAATCAGCCGCTTGATAAATGGAATACAAAAAGATTAAGTAAAATGTACTCAATGTTTAAATATACTGACAGTTATGACTCTTATGACTCATTAGCAAATTGGGATTTAAGTAAAGTATCAGATATTAGTGATTTCTGTTCTAACTATGAAAGATTCTATGAAAAATTGCCTTTAAGACTTAGAGTATATATGCAGGCATTTTATGGTTCTCACAAAGTTTATGTACCTATAGAAAATAATGAAGAATATGATGATGATTTTATATCAGAAGAATATGATTTAGTATCAAGAGATTATATAACTATCACAAAAGAGAATGTCAAAGAAGTATATAATGCAATATTAAAAGATACAAATAAAAAAGTTATGGCATTAAAAAAGAAATTAGAAACAGAGTTTAGTGAAGAACTTTCATCTGTTACTGATGATTATAATTTCAAAACTATAGAAGAAGCAGAAAAGTATGTGGAAAACAATTATAATAAAAAAGATGATAAGAAGGTAAGCTTTATAAGTAATTATAAGGTTTTGATAAAGGGTAAATCAAGAGAAGTTGAAAATAAAGTTTTAAAATATATATATTTAGAGTATTTGGTTCTAAAAAGAGATGTTAAAAAATTAACACAAATTGACAATATAGTTAATTTACTTGATAAAGAATCATTTATAGAGTTTATCAAAAATATTTATAATGAAACGAATAAAGAAACCTCTGCTTTTATTTACGGAATATATGGAGGAGATAAAGCCGTAAAAAATATATATAAAAAAGAAAAAGATACTAAACTTTCACTTTTAATAATTAAATTAAATATAGAAAGCAAATATGCACTTAGATTATTATATGAAATATATTCAAGTACAAAAAAATCTGAAATACGTTATGAAGCTTATAATCTAATTGAGGAAGTGATTAAAAAAATGAATATTAGCTATGAGGAGTTTGAATTAAGATTTTCTCCTGATTTCAGCTTTAATTCTCAAGGTGAGAGACTATTAAATGAAGATTATAAATTAATTTTGAATGGTGATTATTCTTTGAGTCTTTTTGATATAAAAAATAATAAAGAATTAAAAAAGATTCCTCAAAACTTTAATGAAGATTTAAAAGATGAAATAACAAAGTTAAGAAAAAAAATTCCTTCTTTTATGAAAGATACTTCTTCTCTTTTAGCGATTTTATTAGCAAGCGGAGAGAAATACAATTATGATGTATTCAAAGATGTTTTCATTGATAATGCTATGATGAATAGATTTGCTTCATCTTTTATATGGAATTTATATGATAATAACAATAATTTCATAACTACTTTCAGATATTCAGGCGACGGAAGTTATTCAAACTGTGAAGATGAAGAAGTAAAAATTGATGATAATAGTTTTGTAAGTTTGGCAAGCCCTGTAGAAATGGACGAACACACTATAGATAAATGGAGAAAGCAGCTTGAAGATTATGAAATAGCACAGCCTTTACAGCAATTAACTGTTATAAAATTAGATAAAGATAATTTGAAAAGTGAAATAGAAAAAATAGATAATTCAGAAATAGCCTATGGTACTTTTAAGGCTTTTGGTGCAAGATATGAAATGTATTCTGAGTATATAGGATACGATGTCGTTAAAAGCTATTCATTAAAAACAAAGAATGGAGATACTTTTACTATAGATGCAGATGTTAATTCTAAAACCGATTTTCATGACAGAGTAAAAATTAATATTTATTTTGATAATGAAAATGGTGAAGAGGTGAGTAAAAGATTTATTTATACTTTATTGGTATTAATGATTTGGGATTTTAGACTTACAGATTTATTTTGATTATAATAAATAATTTTTAAATTTATAATTAGGATATTAGATTATGAAAAAATACAAACCAGCAACAAAAGAAGAACTCAAAAAATTAGTATTTACTGACGGTATAAAGCTTAATTGTGTTGATACAAGTCTTATAACGGATATGAGCAATCTTTTTCATGAAAGTAAAAGAAAAGATTTTAAAGGCATAGAAGATTGGGACGTTTCTAATGTTGAGGATATGTCTTATATGTTTGCATATATGGACTATAATTTTATTTTAGACTTATCAAAAATAGATTTTAATCCTAATTTAAATAATTGGAATGTATCTAAAGTTAAAAAGATGAGTAATATGTTTGCCTATTGTTCTAATTTTAATCAGCCTTTAGATAAGTGGGATACTTCTAATGTTTCCGATATGTCATTTATGTTTTTGGGGGCAAAAGTTTTTAATCAGCCTCTTAATGATTGGAATGTTTCTAATGTTAAAGATATGAGAGGTATGTTTAAGTTAGCAGAAAGTTTTAATCAGCCTTTGGATAAATGGGATACTTCTAATGTTGAAGATATGTCTTGTATGTTTAATCTGGCAAAAAACTTTAATCAGCCTTTAAATAATTGGAATATATCTAAAGTTGAAGATTTATCAAATATGTTTAGTTATTGTACTATTTTTAATCAGCCTCTTAACGATTGGGACGTATCTAATGTAAAAAATATGGAATCTTTGTTTGATAGTTGTTCTAATTTTAATCAGCCTTTAGATAATTGGGATACTTCTAATGTTGAAAATATGTTTAGAATGTTTGATGATTGTAAAAACTTTAATCAGCCTTTAAATAGCTGGAATGTATCCAATGTAACAAATATTGCATACATGTTTATGTTGGCAAAAAGTTTTAATCAGCCGCTTGATAAATGGAATACAAAAAAAGTAATTAGTATAGCATTTTTATTTCAATATGCCGATAAGTTTGATCATTATGAATCTTTAGAACATTGGAATTTAGATAAATTAAAAGATATAACTTTAATTTGTGATGATGAAAATAAATTGCATACAAGACTTAAAGTATATATGCAAGTTTTTTATCCTAAAGAAGATTATATAACTATAACAAAAGATAATGTTAAAGAAATATATAATCTTATTGCGAAAGACAAAAATAGAAGAATCTCTAGATTAAGAAAAAAACTTGAAAGTGATTTTTCTAAGGAGCTTTCATCTATTACAAAAAATTCTGATTAAAAAACTATAAAAAAATAATGAAAAATGCTATATTAAAATCAATTTGGAGAGAATTATGAGAAAATACAAACCAGAAACAAAAAAAGAATTAAAAAAATTAGTATTTACTGATGGTATAAAACTTTGTTATATTGATACAAGTCTTATCACAGATATGAGCAAACTTTTTTATGAAAGCAAAAGAAAAGATTTTGAAGGTATAGAAGATTGGGACGTTTCTAATGTTACAAATATGGATATGATGTTTGCCTATATGGGCTATAATGCGTTGGTAAGATATTCAAATATAGATTTTAATCCTGATTTAAGTAATTGGAATGTATCTAAAGTAAAAAGTATGAATAATATGTTTGCTCATTGTTCTAATTTTGACCAGCCTTTGGAGAAATGGGACGTTTCAAATGTTGAAGATATGTCCTTTATGTTTTATGGTGCGAATGAGTTTAATCAGCCTTTAAATAATTGGAATGTATCAAAAGTTAAAAATATGAGAGGTATGTTTCAGGAATGCGAAAATTTTAATCAGCCTTTGAATAAATGGGATACTTCTAATGTTGAAGATATGTCTAATATGTTTACTCGGGCAAAAGTTTTTAATAAGCCTTTAAATAAATGGAATACTTCTAAAGTTAAAGATTTATCAAGTATGTTTGCATATTGTGATATTTTTAATCAGAACATTAATGATTGGGACGTTTCTAATGTTACAAATATGGATTCTTTGTTTAGGCAATGCGAAAAATTAAATCAGCCTTTTGATAAATGGGATACTTCTAATGTTGTAAACATGGAAAAGACATTTTTCTCATGCATGAAATTTGATCAGCCTTTAAATAGTTGGAATGTGTCTAATGTAGAAAATATGGATATGATGTTTTATATGGCACAAACTTTTAATCAGCCTCTTGATAAATGGAATACACAAAAACTAATCACTGCTGCGGGACTATTTAGATTTGCCTATAAGTTTGATAATTATGAGTCTTTAGAAAATTGGAATTTAGATAATTTAGAAGAAGTTGGTACTTTTTGCGATGATGAGGATAAATTACATACAAGACTTAAAGTATATATGCAGGCCTTTTATCCTAAAGAAGATTATATAACTATAACAAAATTTAATGTTAAAGAAATATATAATCTTATTGCAAAAGATAAAAATAAAAGAATTGTAAGATTGAGAAAAAGAATTGAAAGTGATTTTTCTAATGAGCTTTCATTTGTTACAAATGATTATAATTTCAAAACTATAGAAAAAGCAGAAAAGTATGCTCAAAAAAAATATAATGCTAAAAAAGAAGATAAAAAACTTGAATTTATAAAAGATTGCCATGTTCTAGTAAAAGATAAATCAAGAGAGGTAAATATTACAGTGATAAAGTATATATATTCAGAGTATTTATCTTTAAAAAGAATGATTAACAGATTAGAAAAAATTGATAATATAGTTAACTTGCTTGACTTTGAATCATTTTTTAAGTTCATTAGAGAAATTTATTTAGAAAATCAAAACACAGAGATTGCAGGTTTTATTTATGCTATGTACGGAGGAGATGAAGCTTTAAAAGAGATATCTGAATTAATATTATTAGGTATTGATTCAAAAGTTTTCCTTATAATGATAAAATTCAATATAGAAAGCAGATATGCTCAAAGTTTATTATATGAAATATATTCAGATACAAAGAAAAATGAAGTTCTCAAAGAAGCTGGAAAAATGATTAATGAATTGATTGAAAAAATGAATATTGGTTATACTGAATTTAGATTAAGATGTATGCCTAATTACGGATTTACTTCTCAAGGTGAAAAAATATTAAATGATGATTATAAATTAATTTTGAATAATGATTATTCTGTAACCTTATTTGATATAAAAAATAATAAAGAATTAAAAAAGATTCCTCAAAACCTTGATGAAAAATTAAAAGAAGAAGTCAAAGAATTGAAAAAAGAAATACCAAAGTTTATTAACCATAGCACTTCTATTTTGAGTATTACATTAATAGACGGTGATATATACAGCTATGATTTGTTTAAAGAAGTTTTTATTGATAATTATTTAATGAATAAATTAGCATCTTCTTTGATATGGAATCTGTATGATAAAGATAAAAAAATTATAACAACTTTTAGATATTCAGCTGATGGGAGTTATTCAAATTGTGATGATGAAGATGTAAAGATTAATTCTAACAATTTTATAAGTTTGGCAACTCCTGCAGAAATGGATAATAAGACTATAGATAAATGGAGAAAAAAGCTTGAGAATTATGAGTTATCACAGTCAATAAATCAATTGACACTTATAAAATTGGATAAAAAGAATTTGAAAAAAGAAATAAAAAAGATAAAAAGTATAGAAGCAAGTTACGGAGCTTTTAAGGCATTTGCTAAAAGATATGATATGTATACCAATGATGTATTTGGATATAATGATACTATAACATATACATTTCCTGCAAATGACGGAGATATTTTTACAATGTCTTCAAAAGTCGATGCAGATACAGAATACGATGAGCCAGTAGATATAACTATTGATTTTAAAAAGAGTGAAAATAAAAAAGAAATCAGTAATAGATTTGTTTATACTTTTTTGGTATTTATAATTTCAGATTTTAGGCTTACTGATTTATTTTAGTATTTACTGTCTTAAATATTATATAAGTTAATTATGTGTATTTTGTTTTATATTTTTTTATTTATTCTTTTAAATTGCTTATAATTTATTACAGCAATTATTAAGAATTCCGATTTTATAAAACATGAGATAATAATTATATTATGATAACTTTATATAATTTTATAAAAAATATATTATTTTTATAAATTTTATAATATAATAATTGCATTAAAATTTTAATGAGTTATAATTTTTATTGCGGGTTTTTGGGGGATAGTTATTGGAGTAATTTATGATAATAACTAATAATTTAAATGCTATAACAGCAAATAGGTTTTTAAAAGTTAATGCTAATGACAGCAGAAAAAAATTTCCAAAATTGTTTGCAAGCGAAAAAGGTCCTTTAGTACAGGCAAGATATTTGATGCGTGCTGAAAAAAATACTCAGGATGGAATATCATTTGTTCAAACAGCTGACGGATATATAGAAGAGACTATGAGTATACTGCAGCGTATAAGAGAATTATCTATAAAAGCTTCAAACGGAGTATACAGCAATACTGACAGATTATATATGCAGACAGAGGTATCTAGTTTGATAGATGAAATAGATAAAATAGCAAGTCAGTCACAGTTTAATACTTTAAAAATATTTACAGGAAGATTTGCAAATTCTGAAAATGCTTCAGCAAGTATGTGGATACATATAGGAGCAGGAAGATATCAAAGAAAAAGAGTTTATATTGCTACAATTACAGCAAATTCTCTAAAATTAAAAAATGAGTTTAACAGTTATATCTCTATATCTTCGGTAAGCAATGCAAATAAAAGTATAGGCATAATATATGAGGCTATCAAACATGTTATAAAACAAAGATCAGATTTGGGAGCATATCAGAATAGATTTGATGAATACACTCATGGACTTATGACTTATTATGAAAATATGGTTTCTTACGGAAGTAAAAAAATGGATAAGGATATAGCAGAGGCCTCTATTTATGAAACAATAAGTTCTATAAAATCTCAAGCGGCTTTGGCTATGATTGTTCATTCAAATAATATGCCTCAGAATGCTTTGATATTATTACAGTAGTTTTTTAAAGTTTAATATCAATTCTAATGAATATTCTTTTTTATAACAAATTTTTAATATGAACAAATATTAAAAATTTGTTATAAATGTTTTAATTTCTATAATAATATTTACAAAAATCAAAAAAAATGTAGCCTTTATTTATTATTAGTATATTGTAATAAATGTTAGAATAATATAAAATAATGTTAGTAAAATCTAAAAAATGGAGTTTTTATATGTCAATAATAAAAGAAGAAACAGTAAAATTATTAAATGAGCATTTAAATTTGGAACATTATTCAGCTAATTTGTATTTTAACATGGCTGGCTGGTGTGAGAAAGAAGGCTTAAAAGGCTGCAGTGCTTTTTTATATAATCATTCAGCTGAAGAGCATACACATTTGGAGAAGTTTAGAGAGTTTATAAATAAAGCTGGCGGGCAGGCTATAATGGGTGAGATGAAAGCTCCGGAGTTTAGTTTTAATAATGTAGGAGAGCTTTTTGAAAAGATAGTTAAGCATGAAGAGTATATTACTTCTTGTATTAATAAACTCGTTGGTATAGCTATTGATAATAAAGACTATGTTACATTAAAGTTTTTGGAGTGGTTTGTTGAAGAGCAATTAGAAGAGGAAGAATTATTTAATGATATTATTAAAAAGATAAAGATTTTAGGAGATTTAAAAGGTAGAAATCTTTATACATTTGATAAATATATAGGTAATTTAGATTCTAAAGAACATAATTCATAAATATTTAATAAAATGGGTATATTAAATATTAGTTAATATACCCAATTATTATAATCATATTATCATAAGCATTTCTCTTATAACCTTGCATGCTGTTATAGTTGATACTTTACTCCCATCATAATCTGGTGAAAGCTCATTAACATCTGCTCCTACTATATTTAATCCTCTCATATCAAGTATAGCTTTCTGAAGTTCCTTATAAGTAAGTCCGCCTGCTTCTGGAGTTCCAGTTCCTGAAAATATAGAAGGGTCTAAAACATCTAGGTCTATTGTAATATATACTGGTTTATCTTTTATTTTTTCTTTTGCTTCTAATATAGTATTTGCTGAAAACTTTTCTAATATAGTATGCTTTTTAGCAAATTCATGTTCTTCTTTAGTCATAGACCTTATGCCAAATTGATATAATTCTTTACTTTTCATAAGCTGATAACATCTTTGCATAACGCATGCATGACTTAAACCTTCACCTAAATAATCATCTCTTAAATCAGCATGGGCATCGAATTGTATTAATACTATATCATTATATTTTTCAAATACAGCCTTAAATGCAGGCAGGGTTACTAAATGTTCCCCGCCAATCATAAAAGGTATTTTGCTGCTTTCTACAATTTTTTTAGAAGTTTGATATATGATATCAAGAGCCTTCTCTCTATTTCCCATAGGAAGCTCTAAATCTCCATAATCAAAAACTTTCAAATCTTCCAAATCTTTTTCCTGATAAGGAGAATAAGTTTCTATACCAAAAGATTCTTGTCTTATAGATTGAGGTGCAAATCTTGTTCCCGGTCTGTAGCTAACAGTTCCATCATAAGGAGCACCGAATACCACTATATTGCTTTCTTCAAAACTACAATCCAATGCCATAAATATATTAGGCTGATTATTCATGATGAGACTGCTCCAATAGTTTTTTTACATAAGTAGGCAAAGCAAAACAGCCCTTATGTATATCAAGATTATAATATTTTGTATCCAAATTATGTTTAAGCCACTCTTCTTCTTTGAGGTCTTTTATAGGGTCTATAGTTTTTGAGGCAAATCCGAAAAGCCAATGTCCGCTAGGGTAGGTTGGTATATGAGCCTGATATACTTTAGCTATATTAAATGTTTCGTATATATTTCTGTGAGCCCTTTGCATATTGTAGGCATAATCACTGTAATAAGGACATTCATGCTGATTTACGAGTATTCCGTCTTTACTTAATGCTTTATGACAGTTGCCGTAAAACTCTCTTGTGAATAATCCTTCACCAGGTCCAAATGGATCTGTGGAGTCTACTATTATTAAATCGTATTCTCCTTCTTTAGCATCTCTTACAAACTTTAATCCGTCCTGAAAATATAAACTTACTCTTTTATCGCTTAATCCAGATGTTGTTGATGGAAAATATTTTTTGCATACTTCTACAACTTGTTCATCTATTTCTACCATGTCAATCTTTTCTATAGTTTTGTAGCGTGTTAATTCTCTTACAGTGCCTCCGTCTCCGCCTCCTATTACAAGTACATTTTTTATATTGCTGTTGCTTGCCATTGGGATATGCACTATCATATCATGATAAATAAACTCATCTTTTTCCGTTACCATAATAAGACCGTCTAGTGTGAAGAACTTGCCGAATTCTTTTGATTCAAATACATCTATTCTTTGAAAATTAGTCTGTGCTGAATATAATTGTTTTTCTACTTTGATTGAAAATTTTGATTCCTCAGTATGATTTTCTGTATACCAAAGCTCCATTTTATTCCTCCATTACTTGTATATTATTTAATTCTATATCTTCTGTGCCTTGCATTACACAGCCTTTTTCTTTTGCATATTTTATATATGTTATAATCTCTTGAGTGATTTCTTCCCCCGGGGCTATTATAGGTATACCGGGAGGATATGCCATTACAAACTCTGCTGAAGTTTTGCCTATTGAGTTATCTAATTTTACAGAATGCTTATTACTATAAAATGCCTTTTGAGGGCTATATTTTACTATCGGATTAATATATTCATGATCAAATAAATGAGTATAGTCTTTTTTATACTTTCTTTTTAATTCAGCCAATGCTGCTATAAGTCGTTCAAGCTCAAGATTTCTGTCGCCTACTGATATTATAGCCAAAACATTTCCTATATCTCCAAACTCTATTTGTATATTATATTCATCACGCAATTTATCATAAACTTCAATTCCAGCAAGACCTATTTTTCTAGTATGTATGCATAGCTTTGTATTATCAAAAGAATATATATCATCATTATTTATTATCTCTTCACCGAATGCATAATAATCGCCTATTTTATTAACTTCTTTTCTAGCATAGTCTGCCATATTAATAACTGTTTTAAAAATTTCTTTACCGTTAATAGCCAATTCGCTTCTTGCTATGTCCAAACTGCTCATAAGTATATAGCTTGGGCTTGTAGTCATAGTAAGATTGATTATCTGCCTGACATGATTACCATTGACATTATTATTTATTAAAAGTGCCGATGACTGAGTGAGAGAGCCTCCTGTTTTATGGAGACTTACACAGCTCATATCGGCACCTGCCTCCATAGCACTTATTGGAAGATTATCTCCAAAATAAAAATGTGTGCCATGTGCTTCATCTGCTAGGACAAGCATGTTGTTTTTATGAGCTAATTCTACTATTTTTTTTAAGTCAGAGCATATTCCATAGTAGGTGGGGTTATTAACAAATATAGCCTTAGCATCAGGATTTTTCTCTATTGCTTTTTTTATATTTTCTACAGACATTCCCAAAGATATACCCAATTCCTTATTAACCCCCGGATTTACATATATAGGCACAGCACCGCATAAGACAAGAGCATTAATAGCACTTTTATGCACATTTCTAGGAAGTATTATTTTATCTCCGTATTTGCAGGCAGTAAATATCATAGCCTGAACAGCTGATGTAGTGCCTCCAACCATGAAAAATGATTCTTTAGCTTTGAATGCTTCAGCCATTAATTCCTGAGCTTCTTTTATAACTCCTATAGGATGAGTAGCATTGTCTAAAGGCTTTGATGAATTATAATCTATTTGAACGCATTTTTCTCCGAGTACATCTATTAAAACTTTGGTGCTTTTTCCCTGCTTATGTCCCGGTACATCGAAACTTACTATTCTTTTTTTTCTGTATTGTTTTAATGCTTCAACAATAGGAGTTCTCTCTTGTCTATTCATTATCGTATACATTGCTTCCTGAATATATTTCTATCATTTCCTGACGAAGATCATTAGATATTTTTAGTCGTTCTTTAGGGGTAAACTCATTAACATCTTTTCCAAAGAGATAATTACTGAGATTAAGTTCTTTAATTATCATCATAGTATGAAATATATTTGCACTATATATATTTATGTCATGAGCATCGTATCTTTCTTGAATTTCTTCGCTTATATAATCCTGTATACTTGTTATTTTATGATCTATAAAGCATTTTTTTCCGTCTATTGTACGGGTAAATCCTCTGACTCTGTAGTCTATGGATATTATATCAGAATCAAAGCATTGTATTAAATAGTTAAGTGTTTTAAGAGGTGATATTTTACCGCAAGTAGATACATCAATATCAACTCTGAATGATGATATGCTCTTATTTGGGTGATACTCTGGGTATGTATGTACTGTTATATGGCTTTTGTCCAAATGTGCACATACTGTTTCTTTTTCTACAAATGAAATATTGCCTTTATTGCAGGTTTCATCAAGCACAGTATCATTTAAAGGTTCTTCTGATATTAATATAGTTACGCTTGCCCCTTGAGGATCATAATCCTGCTTTGATATGTTTAGTATATGAGCACCTATTAAATCAGTTACATTGCAAAGTATTTCTGTTAATCTTTTAGAGTTATACTGCTCATCAATATAATCTATATATTTTCTTTGCTCTGGTTCTGTTTTGGCATAGCAGACATCGTAGATATTGAAACTTAAACTTTTTGTAAGATTATTAAATCCATATAGCTTAATCTTGTCTGGCATAAAAATCCTCCTCACATCTTGTGCAGAAGGAAATCTTATATAAAAAAATACAATTATTTTTCTAACATAAGTTTCCTTACATAAAGATAAATAATTGTACTTGATTAGATCTTTAACTATTTTTTAGTTTATTTGAGCCTATACAGTAATTTTATACTTTTACTGCTCATGTTGATCATTCACAAGTACGTTTATTCCTTATAAATAATTTAACACGATTGAATCGCAAATCGGCTTTTGACCCGGCTGTCCGTATGGCCTCTTTTCCCCTTTTTTGAAGGTTAAGGTCAAAATAATTTTACCAAAATGGATGCAATAGCAATCAAATAAACCACTCGATTTTCTATTACGCGACTTATTATATACTTTTTTTATTTTTCTGCAAGTGTTTTATTAATAAAAAATAAATTTATAATATTATAAAAGTTATTAATACATGATATTTTTAGAAAATATGTTATAATATATAAACATATTACTAATCTTTCATTCATTTTAAGTATTGTAAAGATTAATACATTAATATAAAATAAAAAAGGTTATAAAATATATATTTATTAAAAAAAGGAGTTTTTATTATGTCTATAATCAATAATGAAGAAACAATTAAAGCATTGAATGTTCAATTAAATAAAGAATTGTATTCAGCAAGTCTTTATTTTAATATGGCTAGCTGGTGTGATAAACAAGGACTTAAAGGCTGCAGTAAATTCTTATACGGCCATTACAGAGAAGAGCTAGAACATTTTGAAAAGTTTAGAGATTTTATTAATAAAGTAGGAGGACAAGCTACTATCGGAGAAATGCATGCCCCTCAGAATGATTTTAAATCAGTAGAAGACTTATTTGAAACTGTAGTTAAACATGAAGAATATATTACTTCATGCATAAATGAACTTGTAGGATATTCTTTTGATAAAAAAGATTATATTACTTTAAGATTCTTAGATTGGTTTATACAAGAGCAGCTTGAAGAACAGGAATTATTTAATGATATTCTTGATAAAATAAAAATCTTGGGTGATTTAAAAGGCAGAAATTTATATACATTTGATAAAGCCATTGGTAATTTGGATGCTGAAAAACATGGTACAAGTGTAAGTTTATAATTTTAGAATAAAAAATAAAATAGAGAGGGTGTATGCTTGGTAAATTTTTAAATATTTTCAAAAAAAAAGATGATGTCAGTAATATACCCTCTGATAATCCAATAACTGCGGAAAATTTCTTCAATTATGATAAAGCAAATCCTTATGAAATTCGTGCTGTTAATCTTACAAAATATTATGGTAAAAGAAAAATAATAGGAGATATTTCCTATAGTGTAAAACAAGGTGAGATTGTAGGGCTTTTAGGACCTAATGGTGCTGGTAAAACTACTAGTTTTTATATTACAGTAGGGTTTGTTAAAGCTACTGCAGGAAATGTATATTTAAATGATTTAGATATTACAAATCTTCATATGCATCAGAGAGCTACACTTGGTATAGGATATCTTCCTCAGGAGGCGTCTATTTTCCGCAAGATGTCGGTAGAAGATAATTTGCTTTCAATACTTGAATATAATAAAGCATTATCTGCAAAGGATAGAATGGATATAACTGATATGCTTCTTGCTGAGTTTAATATTACACATGTAAGAAAACAAAACGGATATACTCTTTCAGGAGGAGAAAGAAGAAGATGTGAGATAGCAAGGGCACTCACTGTTAATCCAAAGTTTATATTATTAGATGAGCCTTTTGCAGGAGTTGACCCTATTGCCGTTATAGATATACAAAATATTATAGCTTCTCTTAAAGATAAAGGTTTGGGAATATTAATTACCGACCACAATGTACGCGAAACTTTGAGAATTACAGACAGAGCATATATTATGGGTAATGGTCAAATATTGGTAAAAGGTACTCCTGAAGAGATAGTTAATAACCCATTGGCACGTAAAGTATATTTGGGTGAATCTTTCACTATGTAATTATATATAAATAAGGCTTCACATTTTTACATGCAAAGCCGTTATTATGAATATCTTTTAATAATTATTTTGTTATATTATTAATTGCCTCTATAAAAGTATTAAATGAGCTTTCTGTCATATAATATCGGTTATTATCATTATTTTTAACTATTTCATAATTATTGTCATCTAGTTTGTTTAATATCTCATATGTTTTATTATTGTTGTCAGAAGTTTTTATATTTATTTTATATAGTGCATCATTTTTATTTATATTTTCATTAGTTATTAAGCCGTCAGCATTTAAATTAGCTAATGTAAATATGCTTGTATAAACATCATTGGCTTTTACTTCTGTATTATTCCATGTTTTAATCCATACATTGTTCGTATTATCTTTAGGTTTTTCTAAAGTATATGCATTGTTATTATATTCTATAGTTATATTTTCTATATCATCATTTTTGATTTTTGAAATAGTTTTATTTATCAAGTCATTTTCATTTTTATCAAAAATATCTTTAGGATTAGAAGATGTATTTCCAAGAAGATATATATTTTTATCATTATTTATTTTAGCATATACGCTATTTCCGAATGCAGATTTCATACCAAACTTTATATTTCTTACATTTTTTGAAGAACTGTCAAATGCTTCAACTGATAATACTTCATCATCAGATAATTTATATTTTAATATAGCTTCATCATCACCCCTAGAAACTATCTCTACAGGCTGAATGATATTTAATGCATTTGTCATAGCTTCTATAAGTGAATTGTCAGCATTATATTTATCATTAACAGTCCATTTATTATCATTATATTTTATTGATATAGCTTCATTAGCTCCTCTATTTATAATAATTTCGGATATATTTGAATTTATTGCTTTTAGGGTAGGTAAGGAGTAACCTTTATTTTTTAATAGAATTACAGCTATTAATATTATTATTAATACTGCTATTATAGATGATAATGTTATATATTTTTTAGTTATATTTTGATTCATATTTTATTACCTTTTTATTATATTTTGAAAACTTATAATATATAACTATTTAATTATAAAAATAGTAAATAATTATACGTTATCATTTTTATTATTCATATTTAAAACGTTTAAATAATTTTCTAATATTAAAGCAGCAGCTATTAAATCATTAGCTTTTTTTTTAACATTCTTTTTTCTGCCTCTCAATATATAATCGGCTTCTTTTGAAGTGCCGTATTCATCAACAAAAACAACATTCACTTTTACACTTTTTAGAAGAAAGTCTGAAAAACGTCTTATTTCAGAGCACCATTCACTTTCTTTACCTTCATCAGATAAAGGAAGCCCGAATACAACAGTATCAATATTTTTTTCTTCTATTATGTCCATCAAAGCACGCTTAACTTTTTTTGCATTGCTTTCTTCTATAAGAAGCAAAGGAAAAGGGATTTTTATATTCATATCCATAAAAGCAGTGCCAGTCTTTTTGCGTCCGAAATCTACACCAAGTACCATATTTTTTAATATTCTCTTAATCTTCTTCTATAGTTATAATATCATATTTTTTGAAATTATGTGCCCCTGATTTTATATAAGCATTGTCTATATTTCTAATGTTATCAACTTCTACAAACTCATTATCTTCTGTTTTTATAAATAGTTTGAAGCGGTTATCATTATGATTAATAAAATCTTTGCCTATGTATACTAAATTATCTCCATTTTTTATAGTGTTGTATACTGTAATTTTAGCATATTCTTCACTGTCATCAGAAATCATACCCATAAGTCTTCTGCCTTTCAAATATCCTTTTAATGTAGGCTTAATATTATCTCTTCCGAAATAAAAACCAGTATCGCTTTCTCTTCTGCTTATAGTATCAAGTTCTTTTAAATAGCTTGCAATAGGTTCTTTTTTTATTGCTTCAGGATAAGAATCGTATCCTATTCTGTCAAGCAAATCTAATAATACTCTATAAACCCTTACAGTGTTAGCAACATAATATACGCTTTTCATTCTTCCTTCTATCTTTATGGAATCAATACCTGCTTTTTGAAGTAAATGCAAATACTCCGCCATCTGCAAATCTTTGCTGCTTAGTATTGTAGAATGATTTTCTCCTTCTTCTATTTCCATAAACTCTCCGGGTCTTGTTTTTTCTTCTATATATGTTTTGAAATTCCATCTGCAAACCTGTGAGCATTCTCCGCTATTTGCATCTCTGTTATTTAGGAAGTTTGATAATAAACATCTTCCAGAATAAGACATACATACTGCCCCATGTACAAAAGTTTCTAATTCCAAGTCGGTATTATCTCTGATTTCTTTTATCTCATCTAATGATAATTCTCTTGCAAGTATTATTCTGCTTGCTCCTAATGTTTCATACATTTTGCAGGAATAGCTGTTAGTTACAGAAGCCTGAGTACTTATATGAATATTAGCATTTGGTATTATTTCTTTAACTATTCCTAATACTCCTAAATCTGAAACTATAAAAGCATCTATATTTAAATTTTGAATTTCTTTTAAATATTCTTTTAAATTATCTTTATCATATTCATGCAAAAAAGCATTTAAAGTTAAATACATTTTTTTATTTAATTTTTTTGCAAGATTTCTGCATTCAGAAAGCTCTTCTATAGTTGTATTTTTACTTTGATGTCTTAAATTAAATAATGCTCCGCCTATATATGCTGCATCTGCTCCGTAATGATATGCTACTTCTAATTTTTCTTTATTTCCAGCTGGTGCTAAAAGTTCCATTATTTATATATCCTATTAGTTTTTTATTTTATCTATTTTATATTAAAATTGATAAAAAGTATATATCAGTTTTATATAGTTTTTATTTTTTAAAATAAAGGCTATTTATTCATATACTAAATATAAATTAATAAAATGCCTTCAGATATTTATAATTATGATGTAGCTATATATTCATAGTTATTGATTATAAAGAACATCTCATACTTTTATTTATTAATAATATAGTCTTGAAAATATTATAAAATATACTTATCAAAAAATCTAATTAATATATTTATACTATTATTAATTTTCAAAAAACATAAAAATATTTCACATACGCTATAAATTAGAAATTTAATTTACAAAATAGCAATATTTTTGCTTCTTTTTCTCATAATACAATCATAAAGTAATCTTTGAAAATCTAAAAGTTTCAATTATAAAAAATACTAAGAAATAAAACAGGGTAAACACTTATCAGTTTTGAGACTAGTATATTAATTAAATATTTTTATAACGTTTTTTTAAAGCCTCTCTTGCTATTTCTCTGTCATCAAAATGTATTGTTTTATCTGGAAATATCTGATAAGTTTCATGACCTTTGCCTGCTATTATAACTATATCATTTTCTTTTGCTTCTTTTATAGCTTCAAATATTGCTTCTTTTCTGTCTATAATTTTTTTATAATCTTTATTTTTAAATCCTTTTTCAATATCATTCATTATTTGATTAATATCTTCTGTTCTTTGATTGTCAGCAGTGAGTATAGATATATCCGAATATTTTTCTGCAATGCTTGCCATTATAGGACGTTTTTTTCTGTCTCTGTCTCCGCCGCATCCAAATACGACTATTACTCGTTTGGGATTTAATTTTCTAGCCTCTTTTAATATATTTTCTAAGCTGTCTGGAGTATGGGAATAATCAACAGCAGCAATAAATGGGTGTTTTTCTTTTGTTACTATTTCAAATCTTCCAGCCACCTGAACCTTTCTCATAGCTTTAATTGATTTTTCTATGTCTAGTTTATATTCAGAAACATAAGCTAATACTGATAAAGAGTTTAAAATATTAAATCTTCCAAGCATTGATAATTTTACTTTTGATATAAACTTACCCTTAGAATAAAACTCATATTCTGTGTTTTTTGAATTAAGAGAAATTATTTTTCCGTAATAATCAGCTTTTTCATTAAGTCCGTAAGTAACCATTTTTATGCCAAGTTTTTTTATGTAATTTGATATTTGCTTAAAGTTATCAGTATCTATATTAACTATTGCTAATTTTTTATTTTTAGAGCTTTCTTTTAGAAGTGAGAATAATTTTAATTTTGCTTTAAGATAATTTTGCATATCTCCATGATAATCAAGATGGTCTTCTGTGATATTGGTAAAAATAGCTGTATCATAATTTAAATAATCGCATCTGTCCATCGCAAGTGCCTGAGATGATGCTTCCATAACTATATGAGACACTTCTTTTTTTAATGCCTTATCAAATATATTCTCTAAGTCAATAGATTCTGGAGTTGTGAGGTTAGTTTTTATTTCTGTTTTTCCTATCATATTTTTAATTGTACCTATTAAAGCAGTTTTATTTTTATTTGCTTCAAGTACTGATTTCAATAAATATGTTGTAGTTGTTTTTCCGTTAGTACCAGTGATTGCTATAGTGTTAATCTTTTTAGTAGGCTCATCAAAAAACTTTGCCGAAATATAAGCTAAACATTCTCTTGGATTTTTTACTGCTATAAAATATACATATGTGTGTTTATCTTCTAATTCTTTTATAAAGTTTTTATCAGCTGAATTATCATATATTATGATAGCCGCTTTATTGTTAATGGCACTTTCTATATATTTATGTCCGTCATCTTTTAATCCCTTTATAGCTACAAAAATATATTTATTTTTTATTAATTTAGAATTATATGCTATGCCTCTTATTTCTATATTTAAACATTCTTTAGTTAATTGCTTTTCTTTTGATACTTTATATCCTTTGATAATTTCTTTAAAAAGTTTCATAATTTAATCCCATTTTTATATTTCTTATATAGAAAATAAAACAATTTTTTAAATTTTATAGTAAAAAATATATTTTATTTTCTGTACCATATTATACAAATAAATAGCTTGATTTTTAGGCGTAAAAGATATATAACTATATTGTAGTAAAACTTTTTTCTTATATGGAATTATATTATGAATATATTTATGGTATCCAGTGAAGCCTACCCATTTTCTAAAACAGGAGGGCTGGGTGATATTGCAGGAAGTCTGCCTTTGGAGCTTTCTTCCATAAATACTGGAAAGACTACCTCTTCAAATATTAATGCTTCTATGGTTGTGCCATTATATAAACAAAATTATAAACTTATAAATAAAAAAGATATATTAACTACATTAGAAATAGAACATGGTAAAAATATAGTTAAAGTTGATATTGCTAGAATTAAACACCCAAATAATAATAATATAAATGTTTATTTTATAAAAGAAGATAATTCATTTAAGAGAAATGGTATTTATTCAGAAAATGGTATTGATTATAATGATAATGCAGGCAGATTTATATTGTTTTCAAAGGCGGCAGTTAAACTTATAATATATTTATACGAAAAAGAAAATTTTAGGCTTGATATAGTACATATTCATGATTGGCAGACTGCTTTAATAGCTTTATACATAAAAGAAGTATTTAATGAAGAGGAAGCATTAAAAAAATTAAAAGTAATTTTTACTATACATAATTTGGCATATCAGGGTAATTTTTCTGTTGATATTTATAGTCTTTTAAATGTTTCTTGGAAGTTTTTTGTACATAGCAGATTAGAGTTTTATGGTAATGTTAGTTTTATAAAGGCTGGAATTATACTGTCTGATATCGTTACAACTGTAAGTCCGTCATATGCTAAGGAGATACAGGGTGAAGAGTTCGGATGCGGACTTAATAATTTGCTTTCAGATTTATCTTCAAAATTATACGGTATACTTAATGGCGGTCATTATAAAGATTGGGACCCTAAAACAGATAAATATATAAAAAATAATTATGATATAAATACTGTTTCTAAGAAAAAACTTATAAGAAGTTCATTATATAAAGAGTTTGGTTTTGTTAATAAATCTTGTCCTCTTGTAACTATGATTTCTAGGTTTGATCCTCAGAAAGGGCTTGATTTGATATATCAGTCTTTTTTTGAACTTTCAGCTTATGATGCTAATTTTATTTTTCTTTTCAGCAAGAATAATTATTTTAAAGATTTTGAAGAAGATTTTATAGAAAGATCTGTCAGAGCAAAAAATATAAAGGTGCTGTTTACATTTGATGAATCATTAGCACATAGGCTTACAGCAGGAAGCGATATGTATTTGATGCCAAGCAGATTTGAGCCTTGCGGACTTAATCAGATATATAGTATGAAATATGGAAGTATTCCCATAGTGCATGCTGTTGGAGGGCTTAAAGATACTGTTATAAATTATAATGGGACAAAAAATATTAATAAGGCAACTGGGTTTGTGTTTAATGAATATTGTATTAAAAGTTTTGTACGCACTATGGATTTAGCTTTTGATTTATATTATAATAAGAGAGATATATGGGATAGATTAGTAGTTAATGCTATGAGTAAGGATTATTCTATTCATAAATGTGCTTTGGAATATACTAAACTTTATAAAAAAATGCTGAGTAATAAATAATAATAGAAAAATTAAATTTACAAATTTACAAAGGAGTTAATTATGGCAAAAGATCCAAGTTTTGATATAGTTTCTGAGGTTGATATGCAGGTTATTGATGACTGCGTTAATGTTGCTGCCAAAGAAATAGATAATAGATTTGATTTTAAAGGACAAAATATACAAATAGAACTTAATAAAGGAGAAAAAACTATTACTATAGTAGCCCCTGCAGATTTTGTACTTAATCAGGTAAAAGATATTTTATTTCAGAAATTTATTAAAAGAGGCTTAAATCAAAAATGCCTTAGAGAGAAGAAAAAAGAAAAAGCAGCAGGAGATGCAGTTAGAGAGATTAATGAAATAGTGCATGGTATAGATAAAGATTTGGCTAAACAGATAGTAAAAGATATTAAAGATATGAAATTAAAAGTACAGGCAAGCATACAAGATGAGCAGGTAAGGGTGTCTGGTGCTAAAAAAGATGATTTGCAGTCTGTAATAACTATGCTTAAAGGTAAAGATTATCCTATACCTTTGCAGTTTACAAATTATAGATAATTGATTTTATATCATTATATATAATTATTATGAAATAAAAAAGAGGGACTATAAAGCCCTCTTTTTAATAAGATATATAATCATACTTTTAACCTTATAAGTCCTACAACTTTTCCAACTAAAGCAACACTTTCTTTTATTATAGGCTGATAATTTTTATTTTCTGATATAAGTTTTATATGATCTTTTTCTCTGAAAAATCTTTTAATTGTTATCTCTTCATTTCCGTTATCATCAATTTTTGCTACTACTATATCTCCGTTATCAGCCTGATTAGTAGGGTGTACTAGCACCATATCGCCTTCTTTTATATGGGCATTTATCATAGAATCGCCTATAACTTTCATAAGGAAATTACCTTCATCTTGAGCTATTGATTTTGGAAGAGAGTATGTTTCTTCTACAGTTTCATCAGCTACGTCCATTAAAAGACCTGCTTTAACTTCATTTGATAAAAGCGGTATTCTTACCATATTATGATTGCCTTTTTCTGATGTATCTATAGGTACACTTCCTCTTGCTCTTTTACCAGTTTTTTTTACGTACCCCTTTTTTTCCAAAGCTGTAAGATGTGTTGTTACTGCTGTTGGAGAAGCAAAGTTAAAATGAACCATAATTTCTTTTACTGTTGGGGGATATCCGTTTTCATTTGTAAATCTTTGTAAAAAATTAAAAATATCTCTTTGTTTATCAGTTAATTCAGTCATATTTATACCTCTTTATATTTGCATGCAGTATTTGTTATTATACTATATAAAAATATGATGTCAAGTTATAATGTGAAAAAAATAATATTTTTATAAATTATCATAAAATTTATAATAATATATTAAATATAAATATCTGTATAAAATAATTCTTGAATAATAATTATTTAAATTATTTGTTTATCCTAAGTTTATTAATAGTATCTTTTTTATTATCACTGTCAATTATAGCACTTCCTGCCACAAGAAAATTTGCTCCTGCTTCAATTACCATATTGCATGTATTAAGATTAATTCCTCCATCTACTGCAAGAACTATATCTCTATTACCAATTAATTTTTTAGCCTCTTTTATTTTTTTTACAGATGATTCTATAAACTTTTGTCCGCCAAATCCCGGATTTACACTCATTATAAGTATATAATCAATATCATCTATAATAGGCTCTATAAAATCAACTCTTGTATGAGGATTTAATACTATACCTGCTTTTATATTATGTGCTTTTATTTGATAAATAAGTCTGTGAATATGAATATTGCCTTCATAATGTACACTTATAATATCAGCACCAGCTTTAGCAAAATCATCGATATGTTTTTCTGGATTTACTATCATAAGATGAACATCAAGCGGAATACGGCTTGCTTTTTTTATATCAGAAACTATTTTGGCACCGAATGTAATTTGCGGAACAAATACTCCATCCATTATATCCAAATGAAGATAATCGCTTCCAGCTTCTTCAAGTTCTTTTATGGTATTTTCTAAATTTGAGAAAGATGCTGTAAGTATTGAAGGAGCTATCATAATTTTATTCATATGTTTTCCTTATATTGTATTTTTATTAAAATTATATTATTACTTATTTTGTTTATTTTTCTTTATTGTTCTGCTTACTCTTTCTATATTTTCTAACGCTTTTTTAGCAGCTTCAGTTTCTGCTTCTTTTTTGCTTTTTCCTATTCCAGAAGAAAAGTTTTTATCATTAACATAAACTTCTGATTTAAACATCTCATGATTATTTTCATCATGGTATTCATAAGATTTATATACTGGGCTTGTTTTATGTTTTTTTTGTATAAGTTCCTGAAATATAGTTTTATAGTCTTTATCAAAGTTTTCTATATCGAGATTATTAAGTCTGTTTTTATATGCTTTCATAACGAATTGGGCAGCATTATTAATACCAGAATCCAAATATATAGCACCTACTATTGCCTCAAATAAATCTTCAAGCATATTATCTCTATAGCGTCCCCCGGAAACCTCTTCTCCATGTCCTAAAAGAATAAAATCTCCAAGTTTTAATTCTTTTGAAATATCAGCTAAACTTTTCTGAGAAACCAAAGATGATTTTACTTTGGAAAGCAAGCCTTCTTTGCTTGTATTGTATTTTTTAAACAAATAATCTGATATAATAAGAGAAAGAACAGAGTCTCCCAAAAACTCAAGCCTTTGATTGTATTTCATCTTCTTTTTAGATTCATTGGCATAAGTTCTATGGGTAATAGCCTCTAAAAGATATGATTTATTTCTAAACTCATATTTTATAACTTCCTGACAATTATTTAATATCTCTTCTATATTTATAATGTTCATAATACTTTCTGCCTAACAATATAAGCATTATAATACAATGAAAAAAAATACAGTCAAGAAAATATTATTATTTTTTTATAATTTTATATATAAATATTAAATATTAAAGATATTTGAATACATATTTTCAGTAATCTCTTTAACAGAACCTCTTGAAGAATCATAACACCAATTATAATCAAATATGCTATTTTTTACATTAAAGAGAGGAGTACTTCCTATTATAAGAGAATAGAATCTATTTTCATTTTTCTTTTGGGCTTCAGCCAATTTATAATCATCATCAGTAAAACCATTAAATACAAAGTCAGAAATAAAAAGCAAATCAGACTTTTTATAATTCTCAGTATTCATAGTTTTTATGGCATGCCTCAATGCAGGTACAGCATCAGTTCCTCCATTAAAGCTTAATCTTAAAAACTCAATCAAATTATCCATAGTATTAGGATATGTTAAATCCATAGTTTCTATTTGCGTACTAAAATTTATAAGATAACAGTTTCTTTTCTGCTTCATTGCACGACTAGCCAAATATAATGTAACAGCCTTTGCAACGGTTTCTGGCACTCCGCTCATAGAACCGCTTGTATCAACGCATATTATAATAGGACCTTTTTTATCATCTTCTACAACCTTCATCTCATCTTCAATCATTTCATCATAATAATAATCAGTATAACCCTCTTTCTTAAAAGTTAAAAGTCTGTTTTCAAAATATTTAACTCCAAATAAAGTTTCAAGTACACCTTCAGCTAGAAGCAGTTTTTCCTGCGGAAGTATATTATGTATATCCCTAGAATAAGTTATTCCAACAATCTCATCTTCTGAATTAATATCTCTTACACTTGTATGAAAAGTTTCCTTTCTTAAAACTTTTTCTATTCTATAACTTTCCTCTTCCTTTACAAATCTTCCTAACATATCACATAATTTTTTTATATTTTCATTGCTTTTTATAAGATTGGCAAGCTGTTTTATATATTCAATATCTCTTTTTAATAAATTTCCTAAACTCAAATCAAATAAACTTCCTGTCTCTTCTCCTAAAGCATTCTCAAGCTCCATTATATCTTTTAAATAATCAAGAAACTCTTTTATTTGTTTAAAAAACTCTTCTCTAAATTTATCTATTTCATTTAAAGACCAGTCAATATACTTATTGTCCAAAGAATTTTTCCAATTATCCAAAACAGATTTTCTTATAGCCTTTATATCAGTATCTTTTTGTATTTTAATATCTTCTGAATCTTGATTATTTTCTGTTTCTTTGTAGTAGTTATTTTTATCAGTATCAAACTCTTCTTTTTCTATTTTTTGCTTTATTTCTGTTTGTTTAATTTTTGGCTTTTTATTATATTTGTTTTTAAAATCTTCTAGTTTACTTTTAAAAAATTGAGTATCAGCATTTGAATCTATTTTTTTATAATGATTAATATCATCTAAAATAGATTTTTCATCAGCACCATTATATTTAAAATCATTATAAGATTTTCTATAATCTCTATAAGCATTTTCAAAAGGGTTTTTATCTTCTATATGAGATTTTATTTTATTTTCAAACTCTTCTAGTCTTTTATCTATCTCTTTTTCTACATTAGAATTATTGAGAAAATTAAAAGCATTAGAAAATTTTTTTATAAATACATCTTTAGTACTTTTTATACTGTTAAAAACATCTTCAAACATAATAAAAAACTTCCATTTTTTAATAAACAAATTAATTATTTATAGTCTGGCACTGCTCTACTTTATTTTTTTCCTGCTCTACTTCAAGTCTTTTAGATTTAAAATCAGCTATGTAATCTTCATAGCTTTTTAATATTATATTTCTATAGCATTCAGCAACAAAAGGAGAATCTATTTTTTCGTTTTGATTTTTTAAATCTTCTTCAGACTTTTTTACAGCATTGTCTATTTTTTCTGTTAATTCATCACAGCTTTTTATATAATTATCTTTTGTTCTTGAAGTAATTGTTTTATATGTACCTTTTTCAGATTTTATTGGTAATTTTACTAATAATTCTTTATCACCATTATTGAAATAATAATATCTATTATCAGAAGTAATTTTTATTATTTCAGAATTTTCAAATAAGCAATCAAAATCAATAATAACTTTATTTTTCTCATCTAAAGGTTTAAAATTATCTTTTGTATTAATTTTATCAATAGGTATAAACAAATTTATAGTATGTTCATGTCTTCTAGTATTATAATAATTATCTTTCTCAAAATAATCTATATGTATTTTACAGAACTCTTCTCCATCTATTACTTCTGTATCATAAACATTTTTATCATTTATACAATCAGATTGTATATCTTTTTTTAAGGTATTAACTTCACTTGACAGCATTTCAAAATCTTTTCTGCTTATTTGTGAAAAACTTTTAATAGATTTTTCAACTATTTTTTTCACTGCCTCAATATTTTCTTCAAGCGTCCATATACAATGAGTTATTAAAAAACAGTCTACTGGAAGTATTTCTTCTCTGTCACATAAATATGCTGCTGTTTTTAATATATAAACAATATTTTTCCATCTTCTGTCTGAAATATATATTGTATCATTATTGCCTTTATTGTATTCATCTATTTCATCTTTTATAGAGCATATTATATTAAGTACATTTTCAGGAACTTTTATATCTTCTATAATACTTTTTAACTTTTCCAAATATTGTGTAGATATTTTTTCATCATCATTAAAACTAGCATCAAAAGCAACATCTTTATCAGATATTAACTTTACAAAATTATCAACATCTTTAGCAGTATCAACAAATAAACGCATTATAAATCTGTCATACATTGCCTCAAGTCCCTGACCTTTAGGAGGAGTCTCATTGCTTGCTGAAACTAATGCCTTTAATGGCACTTTCTCTTCCGCACTTCCGTTTCTATACACTTTTTCATTTATTATAGTTAATAATGTATTTAATATAGCAGGACTGCTTTTCCAAATTTCATCTAAAAATACAAAATCGGCTTTAGGTAAATATCCTTCAGTCTGTCTTTCAAATTTATCTTCTTTTAATTTAGATAAGCTCACAGGTCCGAATACATCTTCAGGAGTTGTAAACCTATTCATAAGCTGCCCGAAATATGTAGAATCTTTAAAAGCTGAAGCTATTCTTCGTACTATCAAACTTTTAGCAGTGCCCGGAGGACCGTATAAAAATACTGATTTTCCAGCCAAAGCACATAAAAAAGTTAAGGCAATAACTTCATCTTTTTCATATAACCCTTCAGAAAGTTTTTTTATTATATAATTTACTTTTTCTTTATTTAATTCCATATTATAATACCTTAATAATTACTGATTAATTATGATAACATATATATTAATCAGTAACAAGTATAAAAATATATTTTTAGATTTTATAATTGTTTTTTTACTTTATATATATTATAATGTTTTTCTACTTATATATTTTTGTATTAGACTTGTTTCAAAACTACTTGACAAGATTATATATAAAATTTTTATAATTTATAAATTATAAAAGCAATGTTTTACATGTTGTATAACTTATTATTTTAGTATATAAATATGCAGTCCTTCGCTACTACGGGCTGTGCCTGCTTCTCGCCGAAGGCGTACTTCGTATGGGGCACCACCGAGTAGGTGCCTAGGCGGCAAAAGAAGTGGGGGCTGGCACGACTGTGTGCTTCGCAGCAAAGCCCCAGTTATAAAAATACTAAAAATTGAAATAGTATAAATATTTCTTAATTTAGTTTTGAAACAAGTCTATTATCAAATTTTAAATAATGATTTAACAAAAAATTATTTTTTTAAATTTTAAAACTATTAAAAAAGGAATAAAATGATATCTGTAGAAAATTTAAACAAATACTACGGCGATTTTCATGCTTTAAAAGGTGTGAGCTTTGAAATAAATGCAGGAGAAATAGTAGGTATACTAGGTCCAAATGGTGCTGGCAAATCTACTACTTTGAGAATACTTACTTGCTATCTCTCTCCTACAAGCGGAAATGCTGTTATTGACGGAAAAAGTATATTAGATAATGAGATGGAAGTAAAAAAAGTTATAGGATATTTACCAGAATCAGCACCACTTTATGATGATATGAGTGTGTTTGATTATTTAGTTTATATGGCGGAAATTCAGGAACTTGAAAGAAGCAGATTAAATGAAAGACTTAAATATGTTGTAGAAGCATGCAGTTTGAAAGATGTTATATCAAAGTCAATAGGGGAGCTTTCTAAAGGTTATAAACAGCGTGTAGGTATTGCAGGTGCTATAATACATGATCCTAAAATACTTATATTAGATGAACCTACAAACGGACTTGACCCAAATCAGATAGTAGAAATTAGGGAACTTATAAAAGAACTAGGTAAAGAAAAAACTGTTCTTATATCAACACATATATTAAGTGAGGTTGAAGCTACTTGTTCTAGGGCCATTATTATTAATCAGGGTAATGTTATTGCTGATGCTGATCCTAAACATTTAACTTTAAATAACGGCAAAGAAAATAAAATATCTTCAAGAATAAAATTATCTGTTAAAACTAATGATGATAATAATAAGATAATAGAAAAACTCAAAAAAATAGAAAATGTTTATGATGTGGAAATAGAAAACAATGATAATTTGAAAGATATAATAGTATATTCCAATGATGAAGAGCCTAGAGAAAAAATTTATGCTTTTATAAAAAGTACAGATTGGATAATATATGAAATGATAAAAGAAAGAGAAAATTTAGAAGAGGTGTTCCATACACTTACAAAAGGAGATAAATAAGTGGAGAATGTTTTTTCAGTAAATAAAATAAATCATATTATAAATAAGTCTATTGTTATACTAAAAAAAGAATTAAGACATATTTTCTTTTCGCCTATAGCATATATATTTTCAGCAATATTTTTGATAGTAAGCGGAGTATATTTTTTCTCAAGATTTTTTATACTTCAGCAAAATGACATGCAGGATTTTTTCAGCATTCTGCCTTTAATACTTTCTTTAATAATACCTCCTATAACAATGGGACTATTATCAAGTGAGTTTTCAAGCGGTTCTTATGAGCTTATAAGTACTCAGTCAGTTTCTCCTTTAGAAATTATAATAGGCAAATTTTTATCAGCTGTTATATTTATGCTTTTTGCCTTAATTCCTACTATACTATATCCTATTACATTAATGTTTTTAGGAAGGCTTGATATAGGACCTGTAATAGCTGGGTATATTGGGAGTATATTTCTTATTATGGCATTATGTGCTATTGGTATATTTGCATCATCAACAACCAAAAATCAGATAGTGGCTTTGATAGTAGGACTTGCTATTATGATATCATTAAATATGTTTTTAAGATATTTAACCTTGCTTTTTCCCGCCTCTGTTAATATTATAGAAGTTATAAGCGGGGATTATCATTTTGCTAATATTGCAAGAGGGGTATTAGATTTGAGGGATATTGTTTATTTCTTGTCTGTTACAGTGATATTTTTGTATTTGTCAAATATTATGCTGGAAAACAAGAAATAATTTACGATATTAAAAATTAAAATAGGGATTATGTAAAAATGAAAAAAAATATTACAAAAATTATAGTTTTACTTGTTATATTGGCTGCAATAAGTATTATAGCTTTTATTACTACAAAACAAAAACGTTTGCAAATTGAAGCCAATAAGCCAAGAACTCAGCTTTTTGAACTTAATGAAACAAATGTTACAAAATATGAATTAAAATATGCTGAAGAGCCGATTATTGTAGAAAAAATAGATGAAACTTGGAAGGTAATTTCTCCTTCTAATAATTATAAAATAGATCAATTAGAGGCTTTTGCTAATGTTAAAAATTTCAATACTTTGAATATTGATATGACTATTACTAATCTTTCAGAGCTTGAATCATTCGGACTTGAAAATCCTAGCAATGAGTTTACAGTTTGGGAAGGAAATAAAGAATATAAAATATTTGTAGGAAATAAAACTCCAGATGAAGAAAGATACTATGTAAAATATAATGATGAATATTTTAGTGTTGAGCTTATATATATAGAGGCATTAAAGAAAACTATTGATATGCTAAGAGATAAGCAGATATTTGACAGACCTATATATATAGATTCAGTAATTAGAACAGAAAGCAATGTAAGAGATTATACTAATATCATAAGAAAAGAAAACAGAACTAATTGGGTTGTTGATGGAGTAGAGGATGAGGTTAATTTAGATAAGGCTTATAGAGATTTTGAAACTTTATCTTTAGTTAAGGCTGTTGGATTTGTGTATGATGATAATATGATAAAATATTTGGAGAGATTATTTAGAATACCAGATGCTGCTATTACAATATACATGGAAGATAATACTAAAAAAAGTTATGAAATAGTATATGATAATAATGATAATAGGGTATATGTAAAACCAGAAAGCGGAGTAATATATGAAGCTGATTATTCTATATATGCTGCTGCTATGCGTGACAAAAACTACTATATAAAGACAGAAGATGATGATAAAGAAATGAATAATTCAGATGATGAAGTTTATAATGACAATATGTCAGAAGATAATATGAGATTAGATGAAAATATTCAGCAATAAATTATAGGAGCAAATTATGAAAAAGCAAATACCTAATTTACTAAGTATTAGCAGAATAGTTTTATCACCGCTTGTTATATTTTTATATTTTTATAATTCTATGATAAGTGCAGTACTTGCATTAATATTTCTGATAATATTAGAGATAACTGATGCTTTAGATGGAGCTATGGCTAGAAAACTGAATTTAGTTAGTGATTTAGGTAAGGTATTAGACCCTTTTGCGGATACTGTATTTCATATAACTATGTTTACAATATTTTTGTATGAAGGTTCCATGCCTATATGGATGTATATAATTTCGCTTTATAGGGATATGTTTTCTATGTTTATAAGAATATTAGGAGGACTTAGAGGGTTTGCAGTCGCTGCTAAGTTTAGCGGAAAACTAAAAACTGCTTCAAGGGCTGCTGCTGTTGTTATAATATTCTTAATAAAAATATTAAAGCATACTTCCATAGTTTTACCATATAATGAAATAATATACTATAGCTTATTAGTTGTAACAATAATAACTATATATTCATTCTTTGATTATATGCCTTTAATAACTGGAAAGTCGGCTAAAAAATAATTTAACTCATTTAATTAATTTTTAGTATTACAATAAAAGCTGATAACTTATTATTTGAGTTGTCAGCTTTTTTATTATAATAGACTTGTTTCAAAAGTACTTGACAAGATTATGTATAAAATTAATGTTTTAAATGTTGTATAATTTATTATTTAAGTATATAAATATGCAGTCTTTCGCGACTGCGGGCTGTGCCTGCTTCTTTGGGTCACCACCGAGTAGGTGCCTAGGCGGCAAAAGAAGTGGGGTTTTGCGTAAGCACGCAGAGCGGCACTCTGTGTACTTCGTAAGGGCAAAGCCCCAACTATAATTAAAAAATATTAAATAAAAATTTATAAATATTAATAAAAATTTAGTTTTGAAACAAGTCTAATTATACCCATTTATAATTGTTTAGGTATATATAAAAATAAAACCGCCTATAAAATATTTTATAGACGGCTTTTTATTAATTATATGGCAATTTTATTATATGTCAGTTTTATTCTGATTTTACAACTTTTTTCTTGTATATAGTATCCACTATAACACCTAAAGCATTATCGCCAGATACATTGCATGCAGTACCGAATGAATCTTGAGTAATGTATAAAGCAACCATTATAGCACTTAAAGGACTGTCAGGACCGCCAAGACCAACCATATAAAGGAAAGGCAAAGCTGTCATTATAGAACCGCCCGGAGCACCAGGAGAAGCTATCATAGCTATGCCAAGCATGGCAATGAAAGGAAGTACTGTAGTGTAAGTTATAGGTATTTGATGCATTAAGCATACAGCAGTAGCACAGGCTGTAATTGTTATCATAGATCCTGCCATGTGTATATTAGCACAAAGAGGTACTACAAAGTTTCTTATTTGTTCAGATATTCCATCTTTTTCAGCACATTGTAAATTTACAGGTATTGTAGCAGCTGATGACTGAGTACCTAAAGCTGTTGCATATCCGGCTATTTGGTTTTTCATAAGCATAAAAGGATTTTTCTTTCCTATTGTTCCGGATACTAAGAATGCTATTAATAAATAAAGTAAATGCATTATTATTACCACTATAAATACTTTCCATAATATTCCTAAAATTACAAAAGTTTTTCCAGACCTAGTCATATCTACAAAAGTACCACAAATATAAAGAGGCAAAAGAGGAATTATAGATACGCGTAAAACTTTATCTATTATAGTTGATAATTCTTTAAAAACATTGTACAAATAATCACCTATTTCTTTTCCTCTCATAGTGGAAATACCAAGTCCTATTATGAAAGCAAATAAAACTGCCGCTAAAGTATCTAATAGAGGTGTTACAGTTATTGATAGATAAGGTGCAACAGAATTTCCAGCAGCAGCAGATATTTTTTGAATATCATCAGGATTCATAAAACTAGGAAATAGATTATAAGCTACTAAAAAAGATGCTGAGCCTGCAATTAATGTAGAACCATAAGCCAATAGACAAGTTACAAGAAGCAAAAACCCCGAGCCTTCTTTTAAGTCAGCTATACCCATAGACACATAGGAAACTATCATTAAAGGTATTACAAACTTCAAATACGAACTAAATATTCCAGATGCTGTAACAATAATTCTAGATATTACTTCTGGTATAAAGTGCTGCCCAAAGAATATACCAAGCAGAATTCCTATGATTAGTCTAGGTACTAATCCAAGTTTAAATTTTTTTTCCATGCATTTCTCCTAAATTAATGTTTATACTATATAATATATACAAAAATCACAACAAGTAAATAGATGTCCACATTTTTTTTATTTTTAACTACTAATAGAAATATTAAAATTTTATTTAAAAAACTTTTACATTACATAAATTATCTTTACAAAAAATATAATAGATTTATAGTAAAACATTATATTTTAAATACAATGTTTTAAAATATAAGATTATTATATAATATTAAAAAATATTTATATCTTAATTAAATTTATATATATTTATATGAATTTAAAATTCTAAATAAAAAAATATAATCATTATTTCTTGTATTATAATTCAATGTCTGGTATTATTGAAAATGATAAAAGATGAAAGCAGTGATTCTAGCATAGATCAATATTCATTTTGCACTTTTTAATTATAATTTTGGATTATTTTATATATGAAAAAAACTATTTTAATATTTTTTATAATAATTTTATCAGCATTAAATCTGCATTCTCAGTTTCCAGGGCTTAATTATAATACATTTATCAATGCATATATAGACTATACTGGAATGTATAATAATATTCCAAAAGAAACACTAGATATTTTAACTTCAAGCGAACAAATGAATAAATTATTTGATGACGGAATAAAGTCTTTTACATTCGGAGAACTCATATCAATAGCTCAAAATCCGGAAAAAATTTTGGATACTACAACTAATGAATCTGTAATATTATTGGTTGGTACTACACTTGGTTTTTTGGAAGTTGCTAATATGCAGCAAGGAACAGCTTCTGTAGTTCTTAATGCCTTGAAAAAGAAAACGGCATTTAATGCTGCTTCCTGAAATAATACAGGTCTTCTTATACCTATGCATACTCCTATAGGAAGTTTTGGAATTAATTTATATAGTGATGTACCACTTCTTCATATTGATTATATAAGAAATTCTACAAGAACTCAAAATGATTATGAGGCTTTGTCAAAGGCATTGGATATATTGCCTATACCTCATGTTAATGCTTATTTACAGGTGAATTTAGGGGCTATACCTTTAGCTTTAACTTTTAGATGAGGTATTTCTTTAGGATTTAAAGAAATTTACGGAGCTTTTATCAATGATGTAGAAATATAATCTATGGGGTGGAATATAGGAGCTTCTCTAAAGGCTTATTTATTCAGAACTAAATATTTTTTCGGCGATTTAAGATTTGATTTTAATTATGATGTAGGCAATTTAAATTTGGATGTGAGAAATAGAAATATATATGTACCTTTATATTTAGGATTTAAAGGCGGTACAGAAACAGGTGTTGTTTTTAATGGAAATGCTTTTTTAAGAAGTAAGTGGAAAACTTTTGCTTTAAGTCCTAAACTGGTATTTGGATTTAAAATGAAAGAGAAAGTACCGGTTATACAATATTTAGCAGCGTATTTTTCAGTTGGGGCAGATATAACTTTTGGAAGTATGGAATCAACAGTAGGGGTAAATGGTATTGGAAGTTATGCCAATATAGTTGGACAGGAAATAACAGCAAATGATTTATATATACCTAATTCCAGTGATAAACAATCTTATAAACTTTATGATATGAGAATAGGGTTTCATTTTGATATATTCTATCAGTCATTAGCTATTGAATATGGTATATTTACAAAACAATTTGCAGTTTCATTTATACCTATAAACATAAGGTTTTAATAAGGCGGTATTATGAAATATATAAAAATATTTTTGATTTTAATTATTCCTTTTATTTTTACTTCCTGCTTTATACCAGAAAGAAGATTATATTTTTCTTGGAACAGACCTCATAAAGTTAAAGACAAATGTGATTATGAGTTTAATGTGAATAGTAATATTTCATTGATTAAAACAGAAAGAGGGTATTTGCTTGATACAGATAGAGAAATATATTATAGGCTCGGGGAAGAAAAGCCTTATAATATAGAAGATTATTCTTATGTTATGAATGAAGTTATGACTTTTATGAGCAATAATAGAAATAGTATTTTGATAGTAGAAGGGCATGCTGATATTACGGGGCATAATAATGGAGATATTAATTTCAGGCTATCAGAGAGAAGGGCTAGCGTTATAAGAGATGTTATACTTTCTTCAGGTTTTTCATATAAAAGAGTTCAAATTTTTGCTTATAGTGATATAATTCCTAAGTATATTACTAATATTTCACAAAACAGAAGAGTTGATTTTGTAGCTCTTAAATGTGAGAGAGAATTAAGTAATTATCTTAATTATTATAGTAATTATTACAGCAATATTACAGCAAGTAATATTACTGAGTAATTGTTAGGAGTTATATTATGTTAAAATTATCGAAGATTGTTCTAATAAGCAGTTTATTGGTATTAGTTCAGCAAATTTCATACGCTAAAATCGGCGGATTTGAATTGATAGTTAATGTTCCTATAGGTGCCGGTATTACTTTAGTTAATAAAAATGTATCAGTTGCCGGCAATCCTAAATTAGGCGGAAATTTTCAAATAGGGCTAGAGGCTAATATAGGGTATATGTTTCAAATAATGGATAATATGGGAGTAAGTCTTCTTGGTTCTCTTGGATATGATTTTACTGGTTTTAGTTATTCTAAAAATAATAATACTGAAAACTATAAAAATACAGTTCATGATATATATAGGTTTTTATCCTAAATTCAATATATCTGGATTTTCTATTGGTATTAATACTGGAGTGAGATTCGATGTAAGTTCAAAATTACATTATGAAACTTCATCTGCTTCTGAAAATATTAATAATGAAGTTAAGCCGAGAACATATATAAGAGGTACTTTTGATTATTCTGTATTTTTCAAAGATAACATGGCTATTAATGTCGGACTGTATATAGGATATGACTGGGGATTTGCATGGTCAGATACATATGCTAATGCTGATGTTGTAAAAAATGAATCATTTGGAAATTTAGATTTGGGTATTCAGGTGGGATACAGATTTGGACCTAAGTTTTAATTAATACATAATCAATAATCATATTTCTGTTTTTTTATAAAGGGCATACTGTTAAAAATAGCATGCCCAACTTATTTTATATTTGAAACATAAAGTAGATATATTATTTTTTTATTATTTCCATACTCCAATCTGGACCGCTGTAAACTTTGTACTTATCAGAGAAATTTCCCATATTTACAGCAATAGAGAAATTAAGTTCTGAATTAAAATATGCCATATTATCACCTTCAGCTGCATCTCCAAAAGTATTAACAAGTTTAACATCTCCATTCCATATTAAATTTCCTTCATTGTATATAGAAACATTTAAAATATCTCCAACCTTTATTCCATTATCAAGCATTAATTGACGAGGAAGAGAAGACCATACATTTCCGTACTGCACATCAAGTATAGGAATATTTGCAAAGAATTTACCTTCTTCATATCTTGGTTTTTGATAATCTATTTTTGTTATATTAGTTCCCAATGATTTTCCCGCCTGTTCAAAAGTTATTTGTTTTGAGGCTAGTCTTGCTCCAGTATATACATAAACATCTCTGCCATGAAAAGTGTATGATTCCTGAGAGTTAGTAAGTCTGTTTACTGCCTCATCAATTTCTCTTACTTCTTCTATTCCTAAACTTTCAGCAACAAAAGTTAAAGATCCGTTATCAGGAGTTACAAAATAATAGTTATTAGTAGTTTTCATAACAACCGATTTCCTTTCGGTACCAACTCCGGGGTCTACAACATTAACAAATACTGTTCCTTCAGGCCAATATCTTGCAGTTTGATCTAATCTCAAAGCAGCTTCCCATATATTAAATGCAGGTATTTCATGAGTAAGGTCATAAACTTTTAAATCTTTATCTACAGTTAAAGCTACTCCATACATGCTTGCAACGGCGTTGTCTTTTCTTCCAAAATCTGTTTGAAGTGCAAGCGGAGATTTATCAATTTGTTTTTCGCATGATATAATTAGAATAAATAATGATATTATTAATATATACTTTTTCATTTTATTTCCTTTTTTAATTATATATATTTTTTATTTTGTTAAAAAAATTAAGGGCATAAGAATAAACTCATACCCTTGAATATTTTTTTAATAATTATTGATTTAATAATTATTTAGTTTTAGCATTTAGAGCGTCTTTTTGTCTTCTTATTCTTCTTAAAGCTCTTTTGCGTTTAACTACTTTTCTATGCTGTTTTCCCACGTTATCTCCTTTAATTTAAATTTTTTATTTTATTTATATTTTAAAATTATATTTTTCCGTTAGAACCTAATACATTATTAATTTTATGTATGTATAATTTTTTCATTTCATCACGAGCAGGTCCTAAATATTTTCTAGGATCGAATTCTTTAGGATTGTCGTGGAATACTTTTCTAATAGCTGCAGTCATAGCAAGTCTTGAATCGCTGTCAATATTAATTTTACAAACAGCACTTTTTGAAGCTTCTCTTAATTGTTCTTCTGGTATACCTATAGCATCATCTAATTTACCGCCGTATTCATTAATCATTTTAACATATTCCTGAGGTACACTTGAAGAACCATGTAAAACGATAGGGAATCCCGGAATTTTTTTCTCAATTTCTTTAAGAATATCTAATCTTATTTCTGGGTTTTGACCAGGTTTAAATTTATAAGCACCATGACTAGTACCTATAGAAATAGCAAGAGAGTCAACACCTGTTTTTTTAACGAAATCTTCAACTTCTTCAGGCTGAGTGTAAGTGTGATGCTCAGCAGAAACATCATCTTCAACACCAGCAAGTACACCTAATTCACCTTCTACAGTAACGTCATATTTATGAGCATACTCAACAACACTTCTAGTAAGTTCTACGTTTTTATTGTAATCATAATGGCTTCCGTCTATCATAACAGAAGAAAAACCATATTCTATACAGCTTTTACAAAGTTCTAAACTATCGCCATGGTCAAGGTGTAAAACTATAGGAACATTAACACCTAATTCTTTAGCATATTCAACAGCACCTTGAGCCATATATCTTAATAATGTTTGATTGGCATATTTTCTAGCTCCGGAAGATACTTGAATAATGACAGGGCTTTTAGTTTCTACACAAGCCTGAACTATAGCTTGAAGTTGTTCCATATTATTAAAGTTAAATGCTGGTATTGCATAACCGCCGCTTATAGCTTTTTTAAAAAGGTCTCTGCTATTAACAAGACCTAAATCTGAGAATTTAACCATATTCTTCTCCTTAATTATTTTTTTATTCTTAATTCTTATTTAAAAGATATAAAAAATACTTTATTAATAATATAGTAAAAATAATATTTTTTCAATAAAAATACTAATTTTTTATATAATTAGAATTCAAAAAAATATTATTTAAAAATCAAATAAAATATTAAAAATGACAGCATACAAATTATACACAAAATAAAAACCATATTACTAATTTAAATTATTTTTGTATAATTTTAATAATTGACTTATATGATTTGTTGACTATTGTTTTTATATATGTTATAATATTTCAAAATATCTGCATAAGTTTTTTTATGCAAATATAAGTATCAATTCAAAAGAGGTGTTATAATGTCAAAAATTAATTACTTAGGACAATCCTATGAATTGTCCGATGGAGAGTCTCTGTTAGACTTTCTTAAACAAAATGCTAAAAAAGATTCCAAAGATGCAGTAGCTGCTAAATTTAATGGAACAGAAGTTGACCTTACATATACGCCTGAAACAGACGGCGATTTAGAATTGATACTTACAACCACCAATGAGGGGCTTGAGGTCTTGAGACACTCTACAAGTCATTTAATGGCACAGGCAGTTAGAAGACTTTATCCTAATACTCAGGTTACTATAGGTCCTGCTATTAAAGACGGTTTCTACTATGACTTTGATGCAGAAAAACCTTTTACAGAAGAGGATCTTCCTAAAATAGAAGATGAGATGAAAAAAATCATCAAAGAAAATATACCTGTAGTAAGAAAAGTTATGAATAAAAATGAGGCTATAGAGTATTTTAAAAAAGCTAACGAGCCTTATAAAGTTGAAATTATTGAAGGTATAGATGCTGATACTGTATCTTTTTATGAACAGGGCGATTTTATAGATCTTTGCCGCGGTCCTCATGTTCCTTCTACAGGATATATAAAATCATATAAACTTATGTCTGTAGCTGGAAGTTATTGGAGAGGAGATTCTAATAATAAAATGCTTTCCCGTATATATGGAACAGCATTTGAAAGTAAAGAAGCTTTGGATAAATATCTTAAAAGACTCAAAGAAGCAAAAGAAAGAGATCATAGAAAATTAGGTAAAGAACTTAATTTATTTAGTTTTCATGAGGAAGGTCCCGGTTTTCCTTTCTGGCATCCTAGAGGAATGGTTATTTATAAAGCAGTAGAATCATATATAAGAAATGAAAATGATAAACGCGGATACGTTGAAATAAAAACTCCTGCTATTCTTAATGAAGAGTTATGGCATAGAAGCGGACACTGGGATAATTATAAAGAAAATATGTATTTTACAGAGATTGATGAAACTAAATACGCTGTAAAACCTATGAACTGTCCGGGCGGTTTGATTGTTTATAATTCTAATATACATAGCTATAGAGATTTACCTTTAAGAGTTGCCGAATTAGGTTTTGTTCACAGACATGAGCTTTCCGGAGCTTTGCATGGACTTTTTAGAGTTAGAGCATTTACTCAAGATGATGCTCATATATTCTGTACTGAAGAGCAGCTAGGTGATGAGATTATTAATACTATTGAATATTATTTATCTGTATATAAAGACTTTGGTTTCGAGAACTTTGAAATATTTGTTTCTACAAGACCAGCAAAATCAATCGGAAGCGATGAGATTTGGGAGCTTGCTACTAAATCATTAATTAATGCTTTGGATAAACTTGGTATAAAGTATAAAATTAATGAAGGAGACGGAGCTTTCTATGGTCCTAAAATAGATTTTAATATTAAAGATGTTCTTGATAGAAACTGGCAATGCGGTACTTTACAAGTTGACTTCTCACTTCCTATGAGATTTGAAATAAGCTATGAAGGTAAAGATGGAAGAAAACATACTCCTGTAATGCTTCACAGAGCTATACTTGGTTCAATGGAGCGTTTTATAGGTATATTAGTTGAACATTATAATGGTAAGTTTCCATTGTGGCTTTCTCCTTTACAGGTAGCTGTTGTTAATGTTCTTGATGAAAAATCTCAGATAGACAGAGTTAATGAAGTTGCTAAAGCATTAAAAGATGCAGGATTTAGAGTTGAAACAGATGAAGGAAATGAAAATTTAGGTACTAAGATAAAAAAATACCGCTTGCAAAGAACTCCATATACAGTTATAATAGGAGCAGAAGAGGTTTCTAATGGTAAATTATCTATTAGAACACGTTCTTCGCAAGAAATTAAAGATATGGATTTAAATGAGTTTATAGAGAAGCTCAAAAAAGAATCTAAGGAGAGAATGAATGATTCTATATTTACTACTAAATGAGGTAGATAAATAATGGCAACAGTAAAAAAAGAAGGAGAGAGAATTAATCAATTTATTACTGCACCAGAAGTTAGAGTTGTGCATGATGAGAGAGGAAGCCTTGGCGTAATGAGTATTAAAGATGCTCTCGCACTGGCAAAAGAGGAAGGTTCAGATTTAGTAGAGATTGTTCCAACAGCAGAACCTCCTGTTTGTAAGATTATCAATTATGGTAAGTATAAATTTGATATTCAAAAAAAGAGTAAAGAAGCTAAGAAAAAGCAGAAATTAGTGCAGCTTAAAGAAATCAAGATGCGACCTCAGATAAGCATACATGATTATAACTTTAAAATGAAGCATATTCGTGAATTCTTAGAGGAAGGTAATAAGGTAAAAATTACTATAATGTTTAGGGGTAGGGAAATGGCTCATACGGAATTTGGCTATGACCTTATCAATAAGATTATACAGGATTTGGAGAATGAAGCAGCTACAGAAAAACCTGCTAAATTAGAAGGTAAAAATCTATCAGCAGTGCTTAATCCAGTAAAAATGAAAAAAACTTCTTCTGATTCGGAAAAAAATGAAGTTTCTGAAAATACAGAAGACTGATTATTTTATCAATTAAATAGCCCACTAGCTATGCGTACTTATCATACGTATAGATTGAGCATACAGTAAATATAATTTTAAAGGATATTAATTTATGAAACAAAAATTAAAAACAAAAAGCGGTGCAAAAAAACGTTTTAGATTTTCTAAGACAGGTAAAGTAAAATTTGCTCATGCATTTGGCAGCCACAAATTCTTAAGCAAAAGACCTGACACTAAAAGAAAGTATCGTAAAGCTAGAATAGCTGATGATACTAATATGTTAGAAATGCCAAGATTAATGCCTTACGGCAGATAATAAAAGGAGAGCAGAATGAGAGCAGTTAGCGGTGTAGTAAGAAAGAAAAAAGTTAAAAAAATATTAAAGATGGCTAAAGGTTACTATGGTTCTCATAGTAAACAAATGAAACAGGCTAAAGAAGCTGTAATAAGAGGATTAAAATACGCTTATCGTGATAGAAGACAGAAAAAAAGAATGATGAGACGTCTATGGACTTTAAGAATCAATGCAGCATGCAGACCTTTAGGTATATCTTACAGCAAGTTCATTAACGGACTTAAAAAAGCTAATGTTATAATAGACAGAAAGGCTTTATCTAATTTGGCTATTGATGATTATAAAGCATTTGAAGCTGTAGTTGAAGTAGCTAAAAAAGCACTTGCTTAAAATAAATTAAAAAATATTTACTTATGTGTAAAAGTTGCCGCTAGTATTTATTAATACTAGCGGTTTTTTATTGTTTAAAATATTTTTTTAATTAAGTTATTGAAATTTATATTGATTAGAAATATGCAAAGTTATTAATTTAAAGCTATAAGTTTTAAGAATATAAAAAATTACCGTTAGTATACAAATTAATGAATACTAACGGTTTTTTATGTGGATACCTAGTAATTATGGAATTGTCATTATTTATATATATTAAAGTTAACAGTATTTACCCCGATAGGATTATACTTCTTTTTAACTTTACTTATATAGCTTCTTACAGCATATTTAGATGAGTATGGTATAATTTTAAACTCTAATCTTCTATTTTCTTTAATGCGGTTTGTATTTTTTATAAATTGTTCCTCATATCCTAAAGCTATAATTCTATTAGTATAGTTTCCATATTTATTTATGGATTGCAGAAAATTAAGTGATCTTTTGTACGACATGTATTTACTTTCATTAAAGCTATGACCTTCTACTATAACTAATAAATCAGGATTAACATCTAAAAACATAGATATATATTGTATAATATTATCGCTGTTGTTATCAAATGAGTATGAGTTTTTATTAAATAATATTTCGCTGCTATTTTTAGTTTGTAAAGATATACCTCTATCTGAATAATCTAATTGAAATATATTTAATGTGTTTATGTTATAAGATTTCATTGCATCTTTTATTTTTATTTCTGGGCTAAAAGTATATTGTCTGTATGTATATTTTTTTATATTATTATTTATATTTTTATATGTGTTATTTTTCTTTTTTACATTATTTGTAATGCTGTTTGTATTATAATCAGTGATTAATAGAGATTTTTTAGTATTTTCTATATCTTTTGAATAGAATTTCAAATCTTTTTTTGATTCAACAACTATAAATTCAAGCCTTCTATTTTTTGTATGATCATAATAATCATCTCTTTCAGTATATTTAGGGTTAGTGTATCCGTAGCCTAATGGTATTAATCTGTCTTTTAAATTTGCTCCATATTCATTTATTTGCTGAGAAAATGCTAATGCTCTATAGTATGAAAGCATAACATTACTTGTTCCGTTTGGAGTTTCATTATAAAATGGTCTGTAATCGGAATGTCCTTCTACAATTAAATATGTATTAGGATTAGCCTGCAGAAACATCGCTACTTGTTTTACTTTTTCTAAATTAAATCTGTCAAAACCATAGCTTCCTAATCTAAAATTAATATCTGTATTGTCAAGAAAATATAATTTGTCTCCTATATCTGTTTTAGATATGTAAAAAGAATTGAGTAAATTATATCTGTTTGTATATACTGCAGGATACATACAAAGGCTCATATTTATCATTAATATAATAGTAAAAAAATATTTCATTTTAAATTATACTCCCAATTAGAATTTAAATATAAAAGGCATAAATGTTATTGCAAATCTCTTTGTTCTTATATAATATTCAACAGTAAGCGACTGATAGAATATATCCAAAGTAGCTGAAACTTTATAATCATAGTAGAAATAATCTCCCTTTGACTGAGCGGTAGGGGCTATTAAATCTTTTATGGTATCATTATTTCCTGCTATGTTAGCGTATATATAAGGGAATTTTATATCACCTTGATATGATAGTAAACCGTAAGTAAGATCTACACCGCCCGAAAAGTATAAAGCAAAATAATGTATATAAGGAATTTTTTCCTGTGATTTGAACCCTACTGTTAATTTAGGACTTAAAGAAAAAGTATGCCATTTTGTTTTACTTCTAAAATCACCATTGAAAACTAATCCTGTATCAACCTTATCTTCTCCCATTTGTACAGGGTAATAGAAGGTATTATTAAATCCGAAATCTAAATAACCCATATCATAATTAGCATTCAGACGTAAATCTGTAAAGAACCAGCTATTTCTGTATATTAAAGTTTTGAATTCCAATCCGGCATGAAAACCGAAAGATTGTATATCAAGGTCTGTTATAAACATTTTGTATAGTTCTTTAAACCCTAAAAGACCTCCCACTCTAAACCCCAATGAAAATGGAGCAGTCCAAGTATTTACTTCTCCTACAAGCTGTAAATATGGCAGAGGAACAGCATCTATTGCATCAAGAACAACATCATAATTTCCTGAAGATATATCTTTATCTGAGGCACTAAGTTTATTTATATTAGCAGGAAAATCAGAATATACATTAATACCTAAAGAACCTAAAGGAAAATGCATAGGTATTAATAATCCGTAGTTTTCACCTGCTGTTGATATATTGGCAAATTTAGTTTTTAATCTGTCTACGGCTTTACTGGCTATTTGATAATTTCCATTAACTGCTTCCATATATAATAGAGATGTACCTATAAATGAAAGAGCAGCAGCATTTGTAGTATAATTTAGTATATCAGCAGGATTTTTAAATACTGTTATAAGCTGAAGAGGATTAAAACTATCTATTGTTTTTTTATAAAGATCATTTAATTGCTGATTTTCTCCGATAAAGTCTTTGATATTCTGTTTTAGAGGGTCTGAGTATCCTCTTTCATTCATATATAAATCCAAAATATCAGTATATTTTAATTGTTCTACAAACTTATCAGAATTAACATTAAAATCTGTAATACCTACTGTTTGACCTAAAATCATATCCGTAGCAGATGGAATAGATATTGTTATTTCTACAGATTCTTTTATCCCGTCCTCCGTATTATTTAATATATCTTTTATATCCTGTGGTAATACCGTACCAATAGCAGGATTAGTACTTATAAATCCTTCTATATCTAATAGAGTTCCGCTAACAGTTCCGCCATTTATGGTATCATAATTATCAACTAGTTCTGCTTGTAATTTAGCTATTGATGTAAAAAATAGCATAAAAAATATAGTCATTATTTTTGTATTTTTCACTTTTTTTATTCTCCTTCACTTTTTATTTAATCTTTTTGAATATCTACTATATCTATGACATAGTGTGTTATTGGTTTGCTTGAAGTAGCGTATACTGTTGTTCCAAAATTTACTTTTGCTCCCATTTTATCAATGACATCTAAAAAATATTTATTTGCTTTGTAGTTGGCGTCATTTAATATCGATTCATAGCAGGCGTCTTCTATTGCTGAAGTGTCTCCTCCGCTTGCAGCCAAAGACAATGCTTTAGTCAAAGACTCCTGAGCTTTTGTTTGATAGGTATTCATATCATTTTGTAAATCTGATATTATATATAATTCCGGACCGCCATGTTCAGGCAAACGTACTAGATAATCTTTTCCATTTTTTTTGACAGGTAGTAGCCATAATTGACCAGCAGCATCAGTGGCACCCATATATACATAATTAGTATCATTGTTCAAATAATTTGTTGGGTTTAGTCTAAAGTCCGGATTAGAACTTCCGTTTTCATTTAAGCCTATGTCAAACATATGATGATTATTAAAATCTTCTTCTTTGAAGTCAAATTTAGTTTCTAATCTTTTTGCTAACTGTTTCATTCTGTCGGATAATCTTGATATGCTGAACTCTCTTGCTCCGCTTGCATATACATAAGTGTATGTTTTACCGTTCTGAGCAGTTATAGGTATTTTATATTGATCTGTAGCTTCTTTTTTTGAGGCATCTGATGGTATTTGAGATATTTCAGTCCAAGTTATAATATTTTTACTTGAGTAGTATTTACCGCCGTCTTGTATAAATATAGTATCCGCATTTGTATATGCTTCTCCATTAACTATCTTTGTAAATGCGTTTATTATTCTGTTGTCATCAGGAATTGAACTATCAATATTTGTTCTTATCTCTTTCATATAGAAATTATCATTTACATCTATTTCCAATAAGTTATAATATGAATTGTTTGTAATTATCATAGTTTTATTTGCCGAGTCATAAGAACATTTATCTCTGGCAGTTAAATAATATTTTCCATTAAAATCAAAGAAGTGAATATACCAATTATAAATTAGGCTTGTTTGTCCGGTTTTGTATATGCTTTCAACAGGGATAACCTCTACGGCGGCATCTTTAGAAGGTATGCTCAAATTTGCTATAGGGTCTTCTACAAACTGAGTTCTATTTGGTATGGAAGGATTGAAAACATTTCTTCTGCAGGAAACAGAAGTTAGTATAATTAAACTTGTAATTATAAATATTTTTATTTTCATATATAGTCCTTTAATAAATAATTTTTATTAAATATTTTACCTACTGAATATCCACTATTTCTATTACATAATGAGTTAAAGCATAATTAGGTACAACATATGCAGTTGGAGTAGAAGTTTTAAATACACTCTCATACTTACCTATAAAATAGTTTCTTACTTCATATTCCAAATTATTTCTTATAGACTGATAACATGCTTCTGCAATTTCTGCTTTACTAGAATTAGGATTTGACACAAGAGCAAGGGCCTGAGTTAGGGCAGTATCAGCTTTTGTTTTTGCTGAGTCTCTTTCTGTTTTTAAGGTGTTAATATTATACATACCAGAACAATATTCAACAAATCTTATTAAATAATCTTTTTCTCCGTCATTAAAAGGCATTATCCATACCTGATGCGGAGTTTGCATGCCTATCCAAGAATAATCTGTATCATTTTCTATATAGTTTGTTGGATTCATTCTATAATCTATTTGATTGTCTCCGTCTGTATCCATTCCTATATCAAACATATGAAGGTTATTAAAATCTGCTTCATTAAACACCATTTTTGTTTCATATCTTTCAGCAGCCTGTCTCATTCTGTCTTCAAGTCTGTTTATACTAAACTGCAGACCTCCGCCGTTATACATATAAGTGTATTTTCCAACTGTTATTCTTGAAGTGTCCATAACTTCAATTTTTGTAAGACCTAGACCTGCAACATCTAAAGCAGTATTATTATTAGTAGTCCATTTGGATAGATCCGCACTGCTGCTTTGATAATATCCTTTACTTAAATCTGCCATGTTTATAGGAACATATATATCAGAGCCTTTTATATAAGCATTGCCTTGAGCTATTGTTGTATATCTTGCATATAATCCCGGGTGATCCTGATTAAGGTTTACAGCAACCTCCTGATATTTCATGCTTTTACCTATTTTTATTAAATGATAGTTTCCTCCGGGAGCAGTTTCAGCATAAGTTCCAGCCTGAGTGTCGTATATATATCTTCTAAAAAATATTATATAGTACTCACCGTTAAACTTAAAAAATCTCTCAACATGTGCATATACTCTTCCCGAAGTACCTTCAAATGTATATGGTGTAACTTTGATAGCAGCATCTTTAGAAGGTATACTCAAGTTCGCTATAGGATCTTCTATAAACTGAGTTCTATTTGGTATAGATGGATTAAATACGTTTCTTTTGCATGAAACAATAAATAAAGTGAATATAATTAATACAAAAGATATACTTATTAATATTTTAGTTTTCATTTTACTTTCCTATTTTTAATTATCTTCTTGAATGTCAATAAATTCTATTACATAATGAGTTAATGCTTTATTAGGTGAAATATATTCATTACCTTGTAATCCTCCCATTTTTGTTGCAACATCATAAAAGTATTGATTAACTTTATAATTAGCATCAGCTTTTATAGATTCATAGCAGGCTTGTTCTATTTCTGATTGAGGTTTGTCTGAAGCAACGGCAGCCAATGCCTTTGATAATGCATTTTGAGCTTCTGTTTTATATTTATCTATCTCTGTTTGTAATCCTGATTTAGTATATGAACCAGGACTACAATGTTCTACAAATCTGATTAAATAATCTTTACCGTCTTTTTTTACAGGCATTAACCATATTTGATGCGGAGATTGTTTTCCTATCCATACATAATTTGTATCATTTTCAATATATTCTGTAGGGTTTATTCTAAAATCAGCAGTAGTTCCTGTTGAAATGTTTATTCCTATATCAAACATATGATGATTATTAAAATCTTCTTCATTAAATGTGAACTTTGTTTCTAATCTTTGAGCTAACTGCTTCATTCTATCATCAAGTCTTTCTATACTGAATTGAAGTCCTCCTCCTGTGTAAACGTAAGTATAAGTTACACCGTTATCAGCTTTAATCTGTACTCTATTTAAATCTACAGCTTCCATTTTTGTAGTTCCTGCAGGTTGCGTGCTGCTTCCTGTATCAGTCCAGTTTTTGAAGTCGGAAGTTTTAAAATAATTTCCTGCTGATGAGTCCTGCACATATACGTATGAAGAATCTTTATATGCATTGCCTTGAGATATTTTAGCTATCCTTGTATATTCATTATTATTTCTGCCTACTTTTATATTAACTTCTTTCATTTTGAAATTATCATTAACATCTATTTCTAATATATGCCCGTCAACTCTTCCATTTAGTGTATCAACAATTACTTGATTGTTTGCATCATAGTAATATCTGTATGCAGCAGTAAGATAATAATGCCCGTTAAACTCAAAATAATGTTCAAAGTGTCCGTAAACAATATCTCTGCTAATTGATGTTTTTACAGGTGTAACCTTAACTGTTGCATCTTTAGAAGGTATGCTCAAATTTGCTATAGGAGCTTCTACAAATTCCGTTCTATTTGGTATAGATGGATTAAATATATTTCTTTTGCATGAAACTCCAGTTAGTATAATTAATATACAAGATATAGTTATCAGTATTCTATTCATTTATTTATCCTGTCAATTTTCAATATTTTCATCATGTTTATTAATTAAATAAGAATATTTATTGATAGAGCAAGTATTTGTAACTTTTTCATTATTGAGAATATCGATACTTATAGATTTAACTTCTTCTTGTAAAATAAAGATTGAAATTATTGATACAATTATTATAACTGTAAATAATACAATAAGCATCAGACCCCTTAATATAATAATCAATGATAATAAAACTTTTCTAAACATTATTATAATCTCCTAAAATAAAATATTTATATATAAAATTATTTATTATCAGAATTTGATATGCTTTTTTCTTAATGGAGAAATATACGATTACTTTATTATAATTTTTGTGTTTTACATTATTGGTATATATTAGTTTTAATTTGTCTAATATTAGAGGTTTTATCGGTTTCAGATTGTTTATATATATTTTTGATAATAAGAAATAATAGTAATATGATTTTTTGAAAAAATGCTTATGGTTTGTTAATGAAAAAATAAAGTTTAAAGAATTAGCTGTGCTGTGCTGTGCTGTGCTGTGCTGTGCTGTGCTGTGCTGTGCTGTGCTGCATATTTACTCCTAAAAACTATATTTTAAAAATATATCATATTACATATATTTTACAAGTATTTTTTTCTTATCAATATATAAAATGTATTATATGTAAGATGATTAACATATATTTTTATATCTGTTATGTAATTATCTAAAATTTTGCAATATGGATAGATATAATAATTTTTTAATGAAAAAAGAAAATTTAAAATATTAGATGTTCTGTTCTGTTCTGTTCTGTTCTGTTCTGTTCTGTTCTGTTCTGTTCTGTTCTGTTCTGTTCTGTTCTGTTCTGTTCATATTAAGAATCTCGTAAAAAAAATTTATTTTATTATATCACATAGTAAATATTTTTCAAGTATTTTAAAATTCATTTACATATTAAATAATATATTTATTTTTTCTTACTTTAATTTTTATACATCTTATTATTTTACTGAAAATAATAAGAAATTTGATAAAATTACTAAAGTTAATTTCCAAGCGGCCGATAATATATCTAGTTGATTGGACTACCCCCCAATAACTATATTTGTAATAAGCCGCTTTGTTCATCCCACAAAAGCGGTTTATTTTTTTATAAATAAAGCTTTCAAATTTATCAGACATCTATAAAAGAGTAGACATTCTTATCTTTTTTTTCTATAATTGCTAGAAGATTTTCTTTATTATCGGTCAATGATAAATATCTATTTTTTATTTTTATATTTTCTATCATTTTGGTATTGCCGCATAGTATTTGTTTTATTGTATTATCATCTTCAATAATTTCCTTCTCAAAGTTATTAAACATTTCAAAGAATGAGAGCATTTTTCCTTTTTTTATATCTTCTATACTGCAGGCTGTATCAATATTATAATTTCCTATAGATACTCTTGTTAATTCTTTTGTATAAGCTAAGTTACCTGTTATATTTCCTATATCCCTTATTATAGACCTTATATAAGTACCTTTGCTTACTGAAGTTTTTATTTTGAAATATGGATAATCATATTCTAATAATTCAATGTTGTTAATACATACTTCAGCATCTTTTAATTGAAAACTTTGATTATTTCTTGCCAAATCATAAGCTCTTTTTCCATTAATTTTTTTAGCACTGTATATAGGAGGTTTCTGCAAAATATTTCCTTTAAAATTTTTTTTTATAATTTTTTCTAATTCTTCAAAACTTAATTTATTATTGATATCAGATTTTTTTATTATATTTCCTTCTATATCATCAGTATCTCTCATTTCGCCAAATACTCCTAATGCAATGTATTCTTTAGGCATATCATCAAATAAGAAAAATAATTTGGTATATCTTCCAAATGCCAGTATTAAAACCCCGTTTGCAAAAGGATCTAATGTTCCTGCATGACCTATTTTTTTTTCTATAATATTTTCTTTTTCTCTTAATGTTTTTTTTACCTGTTTTATAGCATCAAAAGAAGTTATGCCTATAGGTTTATTTAAGATACAAAAACCTTTCATAAATATTTATCCCTTATATTATTTATTATGGATTATATATTTTAGCCTCTTATTATTTGCAGAGAGTTAAAATATATATTTAGAATATTTTCAGATATACTTGATATATTACTATATTTTTTTGAGAACAAATCATTTCCTATTGATTTAACTAAATCATCTATAGTTTCTATATTATGTTTAAGTGTCCCAAGCTGCTGCTGAGAAAGATGAAGCAGATGTATATTGCTTTTATCAAATTCGGCTATTGTGGTTTTAGTAGCTTCATCAAGCAGATAATAAACCACTATTAATTTTTCTTCTTCTTCCTGAGTAAGCACTGTATTAGATGTATTATATATTTTTGAGAGTTCTCCCATTCTATATGCTATTTTGTATATTGAGTTTAAATTATCAAAAAACCAATTAACATTATTTCTTTTTCTTAAATCGGATAATACATATTTGATATCATGCAGTATAGAATATCCTGCACTTTCATCTTCCTTGCTTGATATATAATAGTGAGAGCGTATTAATATATCCTGCAAGCTGTCAAAATCGGTTTTCCATTGTGGGTCTTCGGTATTAATATTGTAGTATTTTTTTTTAAAATCATTCCATACTATAATAAATTTTTCTATAGCTCCTTTTCTGTCAGTATTATTAACATCTCTTATAATTAATAATGTATCCATATACTCTTTATCCAAAGAAGCCATATCTTCTAAAAAATTATCCTGTTTCTTTTGACAAGATGTAAACATAATTAATAATAATAATAAAATAAATGCTTTAATATTCAATATAAAGTCTCCAATTATTTATATAATTTTTATCTCTATTTTAAATTATGATTTTACAAATAGTAACTATGATAAGTTAAAATAATTAATACATTAAAGGATAATTTATTATAAATCATGAAAAAAAACAAGCTATATATTTTTATTATATTGATAATTCTAATATCATGTTCAGGCAATAATATCAGAAGAGGATCACTACATTCAAAAGCATATACAGATATAAGTTTTGAAGTAAGCAGAATGAAGGCAGAAGATGCTATGTATTATTATATAGCCGAACAAACTGCTCCTTTAATCAATAGAAATGATTTTAATATAGTTGCCGTTTCATTGAAAGACAGTAATCTTATAGATTTTTCTAATGAGGATATTGTAGCTTTTAAAGAATATAAAAAAGATGATAATTTTTATACGGAGATAAAATTGAAAGATGATACTATATATGATAGAACTATAGAGGTATTAAACAGATTAAAAAAAGAGGGCAGTATAGATGATAAAATATTCAGAGCAAATGCCTCAATAGAAATATCAGAAAATGCCAAATTAAATGCATATACCAGACAAATGCTCACACAAAATGCTTTAAAAAGGGCATATGAATCTTTATTTAAAGTATTGCTTAGTAATAATATAGAAGTTAATAAAGCAGTAAGTTTAACTAACGAGGCTTATATATTAGAAGAAAGCTACAGTTCTAATGAATATAATGTAGTTGTAGAAACTATTAATGATTGATTATATAAGCAGACTATATATTATTATATAGTATGCTCTAAATTTATTAACTTTATTTTAAGCTAATGATTTTTTAATATATTTTTTATCAATTAAAAGTCTTATTATTATAGATATAAATGTTAATATCAAAAATATTATTCCGCATATAGGCAGATTATTAATTGTTGTATTTGTTATAAATAGTCCGCCTAAAGAAGTTCCTATTGTTATTCCAAGATTTCCAAAAGATATAAAAAGTCCATTTGAAAATTCAGGAGCTTGAGGAATTGCTGATGTAATCCAATACTGCTGAATATTGTTACCCATTCCGTATACTATTCCCCAAATAAATGATATTGTAAACATTAAAGCAGATATACCTCCTAAAATAAATACTAAAATATATATTAGAATAAATATAAATGGATATGCTGTAACAAATTTTATAGCATTTTTAGATAAAAACTTTCCTGCTAAAAAATTTCCTACTATGCTTGATATACCAAATATAAAAAGTATAATGCTTGAATATTTTCCAGTAATATTTGATATATCTTTTATATATTGAGCAAAATAACTGTATACTGATGACATAGAAGCTGCAATCAAAGCAACAGCTGCAAGTGATATCCAAGTTATAGGAAGTTTTAATACTGAAAGCTGAGAGCCATAAGAAAGTTTTTTGCTTACAGGCATTGATGGAACTAAAAATATTATAGCTATAAATGATACTATATTTAAAGCTGCCGCAAACAACATTGATGCTTTATAAGAATAAGTTTCAGCAAAAAAATTTGATGCAGGAGTTCCTATTACTATTCCAGCAGAAACTCCCATCATTATTATAGATACAACTTTAGGAATATCTTTTTCTTCAGCAGTTTCTGAAGCTACAGTAAATGACATAGAGCAGTATATAGGGTGAAAAATAGCTGGTATTATTCTAAATATTAAAAGAATATTAAAACTATTTGTAAATGCTGATACTATATTGCTTATTATAAATACTCCAATTACTATAAGCATGGATATTTTTTTATTGATACCAGAAAATAATAAAGGCATTATTATACCAGATATAGCTATTGTAAAGGCAAAAGCACTAACTAAAATTCCTGATTTTTCTATAGTTACATTAAAAGTTTCTGCAATTATAGGAAGCACTCCTACTATTCCTATTTCTGTATTTAATATTGCAAATATAGCAAATGCCAATATTAATACTAAAATATTATTTTGTTTTTTCATTATAATAATTCTCCTAGTATTATTAATTTTTGAGAATTATATCATTGAAGTTAACTCAAGGGGCAATATGTAAATTAGAATTTTCTTTGATATTATAGAAATAAATTATATATAAATAAAAAAGTTCTCATACTAAAAAATGATTATAGTATAAGAACTTTTTATAGCATATTAAATAACTATATTATTTAAATCTTTCGCCTGTTGTATAGTAGTAAACCCATTTGGCTATATTTTCAGCATGGTCTCCCATTTTCTCAAAATATTTTGCTATCATCATTAAATATATAGCTTGGTCAGCATTCTCAGCTCCGCTTTTTATCAGATCAACCATAGAATCACGCATTTTATAAAATAGTTTATCCACTTTATCATCGCTTTCTATAACATCTCTTGACAAGTTAGAATCTTTTTCTCTAAAAGCCTTGAGGCAGTTTGTAACCATATAGTCTATTATTTTTGACATCTCTATTATGGTATCAATATTATTTTTATATAGATTTCCTTCTAGTAAAAATCTAATCAAATCGCATATATCTTTAGCCTGATCTCCTATCCTCTCTAGGTCAGTGGCTATTTTTAATGCAGCAGAAACTATCCTCAAATCTGTTGCTACAGGGTGTTCTAATAAAAGCATTTTTAAAGATGCACTTTCTATTTTGTATGATATTCTGTTTATATTTCTGTCATTTTCTATTACATTATTAGCAAGTTCAATATCTCCGTTTATCAAGGCATTAGATGAGTTTCTTAAAGCCTCGAGTATCATATCTCCAGCTTCAGCAACATAATCAGTTAATTTATTTAATTCTTCTTCAAATTTTTTCATTTATTATTTCTCCATTTGTTTTTATAAAATAAATAATATAAAAAATATAAATTATCCGAATCTTCCAGTAATATATTTTTCTGTTCTTTCATCTTTTGGTTTAGAAAATATTTCTTCTGTATTATCGTATTCTACTATTTCACCAAATAGGAAGAATGCTGTTTTATCGGATACTCTCATAGCCTGCTGCATATTATGAGTAACTATTACTATAGTATATTCATTTTTAAGTTCATTAATAAGTTCTTCTATCTTACCTGTACTTATAGGGTCCAATGCACTTGTAGGCTCGTCCATAAGAAGTATTTTAGGATTTACTGACAATGCTCTTGCTATGCATAATCTCTGCTGCTGCCCTCCGGAAAGTCCTAAAGCATTTTTATTAAGCCTATCTTTTATATCGTCCCAAATAGCTGCTTTTGTTAAACTGTATTCTACTATGCCATCTAGTTCTGATTTCTTTTTTATTCCGAATGTTCTAGGTCCGTAAGCTATATTATCATAAACACTCATAGCAAAAAGATTTGACTTTTGAAATACCATTCCTACATTCTTTCTTAAATATGAGACATTAATATTTTTATTGTAAATATTAACTCCTGCTATTTCTATATCACCTTCTATTTTGCAGTTGGCAATTAAATCATTCATTCTGTTAAAAGTTTTTAGTAGGGTAGATTTACCGCAGCCTGAAGGACCTATAAATGCAGTTGTGCTGTTTTTATTTATATCTATATTAATATTTTTTAAAGCCTGAAAACTTTCATAATACAGATTTAGATTCTGAGTTCTTATAACTTTATCAATATTAAAATCAAAGTTTATATTAGGGTTTAATTCTTTAGTCATATGAATATATTAACCTCCATTTCTTAATATTCTTAATAATCTTTTTTTAGCTTTTTATTTACAAAGAATAATAAAGCATTAAGAAATATAACCATAATAAGAAGAATACTAGCCGTAGCAAAAGTTTGATTTATATAAAGCCCCTCGCTTGAAAACATCCACATCATAACAGAAAATGTACTTCCAGAGCTTAAATATCCTCTAGGCATATATCTTACTGCACCAGCAGTATATATTAATGCCGCACTTTCTCCGACTATTCTTCCAATGCTTAGTATAACCGAAGTCATTATTCCAGAAAAACCGCAAGGAAGTACTATCTTAAATATAGTTCTCACTTTAGAAGCCCCAAGTGCCAAACTTCCCTCACGAAGGCTTGAAGGAATTGATAATAATGTTTCTTCAGTCTGCCTTATTATAGAAGGAAGTATTATCAAAACTAAGGTTAAAGAACCTGCTAATATACTTCTTCCTATACCAAAAAGATTGGCAAATACCAGCATACCAAAAAGCCCGAATACTATTGAAGGTATGCCGGATAAACTATCAGTAAATATTCTTATAACTGATATTAATTTGCTTTTAGCTTTTGAATATTCTGTCAAATAAATAGCCGCAAAAACTCCAAGAGGTATTGCTATTATTAATGACATAAAAAGTATCATAGCAGTAGAAACTATAGCGGGTAGAAGCGTCATTTGAGAATTGTTGCTTTTTCCAAATAAGAGATTAAAGTTAATATGAGGCAATCCTCTTACAAGTATAAATACTACTATAAATACAAGAAAAAGTGTTGCTATTATAGAAGCTATTATTGAAATATATTTGAGTATATCCGCTTTTACTGCTGATACTTGCATTTTTATATTTTTAAAAGAGAAATTACTTATATCATTTTGTAATTCTTTATTTTTATTAAATAAACTGCTTAAAGAAAATGAAAAATATAAATTATTTCTTTTTAATAGAGAAAGTATTATATTTATTATAAGTATAAAAATGAGAAGCACAAATGCCGTTGCAATCAATGCAGATCTATGAATACCAGTAGCATATCCCATTTCCAAAGCTATATTAATAGTCATAGTTCTAAAATACGAGAATAAATCTTTAGGTATAAAAGGAGCATTTCCAGCCACCATCATAACAGCCATAGTTTCTCCTATAGCTCTTCCCATACCAAGCACTATAGCCGAAAATATACCGGATTTTGCAGCTTTTACTATAACGCCGAAAACAGCCTGAGAATGAGTGCTGCCTAATGCTATAGCTCCGTCATAATAATATTTGTATACTGCCTCTAAATTATATTTTGTAATAGATGTTATTGTAGGAAGTATCATAACTGCAAGTATTATAGAACCTGCTAAAACTCCTTCGCCGATGTTATTTGGAGATATGTTTTTTAGAAAGGGCACTAATACTGCCATTCCAAAAAATCCGTAAACTATTGATGGTATTCCTGCAAGCAAATCTATAACCTGCGATAGTATTGTTTTTAATTTTGACGGTGCAAACATCGATATATAAACTGCTGTAAAAAATCCGAATCCTCCTCCAAGAATTGTAGAGAGAATTGTTATATATACAGAGCCTACTATCATCGGAAATATTCCAAACTCTTTTGATGAAGGCGACCAATTCATACCAAAAACAAAATTTAAAAATCCTACTTCTTTAAATATTGGAATACTGTAGATAAATATAAAAATACATATTGAAAATACAACTATAACTGAAAATATAGAACATATAAAAAATATATATCTCATAATATTATCTGCAATTTCATTAAATATATGTTTATTAATATTGCTGTTCAAAATATATATCCTATTTTGTTATTAATTTTTATATTAGAAGAATTTATATAAAAAAATTTTGTAATAATAAAAAAGCCGATATACAAATATTAATTGCCTGTATACCGACTTTGCTTTTTATTAACTAGCTACATACCCATTTTCATTTATAACCGTTTTTCCTGTTTCACTGTTTATGAAATTTAGGAAAGCCTTAGTCCCAGCATCAAGCTCAATTCCCTTTTTGGTGAATATGTAAAAAGGACGGTAAAGTTTATATGAATTATTCTGTATATTCTCTACAGAAGCCGTAACATATTCATTTTGTCCTTTTGCTTTGTATGCCAGAGGCTTTATTGTATCATCAATAGAACCTAGAGATATATAGCCTATTTTTGATGCATCGCTCATAATAGAAGTTTTTACCTTTCCGGTAGCATCAAGTATTTCTACTGTTGATGGAAGAGGATTATCTTTGCCTATCAAAGTTAAATCTGTAAAAGCACTTCTAGTACCAGAACCGTCTTCTCTTGATATTGATTTTGTTATACCATTTACTGCGGTATTCATCATATAAAGATTATACAGCTCTTCTTCGCTTATCTGACTTATATCAGCATCTTTATTTGCTATAATTACTATGCCGTCCTGACATAATAAGTAAGTATCAAGACCAGAAAGCTCATCTTCTTTCAAATTTCTTGAAGCCATTCCTATATTGTTATTTCCGTTTACAGTGTCTTGAATTCCTATAGTAGAATCAGAAGTCTCTACTATGACTGTATAATCAGGATTAAGCTCTTCAAACTTTGCAGCCAATTTAAACATTAGCGGAGAAACTGAAGAAGAACCTGTGATTACTATGTCATTTGGATTTGAAGCACCGCCCGAACAGGAAATAAGCATGAACATGCTTGAAAGGATTAGGAAAATCAAAATCTTTTTCATAATATTGATTCACTCCGAAATAGTTTTTTGTTAATTCTCAAAATTAACGCAATTCTTATATACTAGAAAAAAGATTATGTCAATAACAAAAATGAAATTTAATTTTAATTTTTTAATTTTTTACATAAACTATACCTAGCTATGATATGAATTAACATAATATTAAAATATGTTAACTATATTATGTTAATTTATATATGGATTTTTCAAGTATTAGTATATTTTTTATATTCCTTTGCCTTCTACAGTGCGAAGTTTGTTTATAGGTATATCATTATATTTTGAGGATTCCTCTTTTGATAATCTTCTCCATTTTACAGTTGCTCCTACCATACCTGATTTGTCAAGAGAAGCCTTTAATAGCAATGTATTTTTATCTTCAGTAAGATTTATATTAGCATAGTATGTACTTCCTTGATCTGTATGATATATTCTGCCAGTAGTCCACTGTCCATTTTCAAATACTATATCATATATAAATATTAGTCCTATGAGTTCTTTGTCTCTTAAACTTTTATTAGGATTATGTATATCTAATGTGCTTTTTATATTATCACGCAATTCTACTGCATATGCATAAACTTTATTGTCTATAACTATTATTTTTACTGTTTTCATTCTTCCTTTTGGTTTTTCAGGCATAGCCCAAAATCCTTCAGCATCTTTTGCATTATTAGCTGCATATACTGAAGATGCAAATAAAAGAGTAAATATAATTAATAATATATTTTTTTTCATTTTTATAACCTAAAGTAATTTTTTTATATATTTTATTATATAATTTAAATAATTTTTTACTATATATATTACTGATTTTATTGATTATTATTAATTAATTGTGTAAAATTGATTAATAAAATTGTTTTAAGGAGTTGTGTATTTATGAAAGACACAAGAATAGAGAAGCTTGCAAAAACAATAGTTAATTATTCATGCAAATTAAAAAAAGGTGAAAAAGTTCTTATAAAATCATACGGAGTAGGAGATGAGCGTAATTTAGTTACAGCTATTATAAATGAAGTCTATAAAGCAGGTGCTAGTCCCTTTGTTTGGAATCATGATCCCTATATAATGAGAGAATTATTGAAGCAGTGTAATGAAGAGCAGATGAAAATTTGGGCTAAATCAGATTTGATGCTTATGAAAGAAATGGACGCTTATATAGGTATATGGGGCGGATTAAACAGTGCTGAAAACTCTTCTGTAAAGATAGAAAATAATAAAATATATGAAAAGTTTTATCTAAATCCAGTGCATATGAAAGAGAGAGTAAAAAATACAAAATGGGTTGTAATGAATTATCCTACACCAGCAATGGCTCAGCAGGCTTCTATGAGTACTGATGAGTTTGAAGATTTTTATTTTAAAGTTTGTAATTTAGATTATTCAAAAATGTCTAAAGCTATGGATAGTTTGGTTTCTCTTATGAATAAAACTGATAAAGTTAGAATAGTAGGAAATGGTACGGATTTGACTTTTTCTATAAAAAATATACCTGCTATAAAATGTGCAGGAGAGCTTAATATTCCAGACGGTGAAGTATTTACGGCACCTGTAAAAAATTCTGTTAATGGGGTTTTAACTTATAATACTCCTTCTTTATATAGTGATGGTTTTACTTATGAGAATGTAAGATTTGAGTTTAAAAATGGTAAAATAGTTAATGCATCTTGTAATGATACTAAAAGAATAAATAAGATATTAGATACTGACAGCGGTTCAAGATATATAGGGGAGTTTGCTATAGGGGTTAATCCTTATATAACAGAGCCTATGAAAGATATATTATTTGATGAAAAAATTATGGGAAGTTTTCATTTTACACCAGGTGCTTGTTATGATGAAGCTCCTAATGGAAATAATTCTTCTGTGCATTGGGATTTGGTATGTATTCAGACTAAAAAATACGGGGGCGGTGAGATTTATTTTGATGATAAGCTAATAAGAAAAGATGGGATATTTGTTATTGACAGTTTGAAATGCTTAAATCCCAATAAGTTAAAATAATATAAAAGGTTTAAAAATGAGTGATAAAATAAATAATAATTTTTATGTAAGGTTTGCATCTGTCAATGATATACCTACAATATTAAAGTTTATAAAAGAGCTTGCAGTATACGAAAAATTAGAGCATGAGGTTACTGCTACTGAGGATCTATTAAGAGAATGGATATTTGAAAAAAATAAATGCGAAGTATTGATAGCATTAGAAAATAATACTGAAATAGGCTATGCATTATTTTTTCATAATTTTTCTACATTTTTGGGAAAAGCTGGGATATATTTAGAAGATTTATACATAACTCCAAATTACAGAGGTCTTGGATATGGAAAGAAGCTTTTAAAAGAAATTGCTAAAATTGCTGTTGAGAGAGGATGCGAAAGGCTTGATTGGCAGTGCTTGGATTGGAATAAGTCTAGCATTGATTTTTATTTATCACTCAATGCTCTTCAGATGTCTGATTGGACTTCTTACAGATTAAGTCATGATGTTTTAAAAAGATTTGCCGAAGAATAATAAAATAGTCTATAATTGGACAATTTCATTTTGTCAACTGATGCACTTTATATAGAATTATAAACTTTTTTGCCGGGCTTAGCCAAAGTTCTTGTCACAGGCACGCTTCGCGAAAAACGCAGCTGCTAGAACTTTATATTTAAAATATATGGCAATATTAAAAATTTAGGCTGAAAATGCAGTCTTTTCGCAGTGTATGGGCGGTCTGTAAAGAACTTGGGGTGCGGCTTAGTATGGCTAGTCCCAAGAAATAACAAAATTTAAAAAATTTATTTTGATAAACTATAATTATTTAGGTATTAAAAATGTTACATTAACTTTGTATTGTGCTTAAATAGTAAAATGTTATGTAGATATTTATATGTTTAAAAATTATAAATTATTTAATCTTGATTATTGTCAAAAAAATAGTATAATATGGCAATATCTAATATAAAAATAAGAGGTCAATTGATGGAAAAAAGAGTGTTGCTTAAGATATCAGGTGAAGCACTGCTTGGAGAGAAAGAATACGGTATTGATAATAATGTTGTTGACAGAATAGCATTAGAGATGAAAGCTGCTGGAAATGATACCCAAATAGCGGTTGTTGTTGGAGGCGGTAATATATTTAGAGGAATGCAGTTATCAAATAAAACTGGAATGGTAAGAGCTACAGCTGATTCTATGGGCATGCTCGCTACTATTATGAATGCTATCGCTTTAAAAGACAGATTTATGGCGGCAGGAACTCCTACTCAAATATTATCAGCTTTTAATATAGAAGGTATGATAGAAGGTTTTGAGAGAGATAAAGCCATTCGTATATTAGAACGCGGTAATGTTTTGATAATAGCGGGAGGCACTTCAAATCCTTACTTCACAACTGACAGTACTGCTATATTAAGAGCTTTAGAGATAGGGGCTTCTATAGTATTAAAAGGTACTAATGTTGACGGAGTTTATGATAAAGACCCTAAAGCAAATAAAGATGCTAAAATGTATAAAGATATTACTTTTAGAGAAGCTATTAGTCAAAATCTTCGTGTTATGGATATGACAGCTTTTGCAATGGCTAATGATAATGATATGCCTATAAGAGTATTTAACATGAATGAAAAAGGAAATATTACTAAGGCTATTTCCGGAGAAGATATAGGAACTTATGTACATAATTAATAATATTTTTAGGAGGTTTGTATATGTTTGATTTTGGTTATATTCCAATTATTCCTATGTTTGTCGGTATTGTGGTAATACTGATACTTCTATTTATTTTCTTACATTTTTTCCCTATGGGACTTTGGATTACAGCTTTGTTTTCTGGTGTAAGAATAAATATGATAACTTTAATTACTATGCGTCTTAGAAGAGTTAATCCTTCGCTTATAGTATTAAATCAAATAAAGTTATGGAAAGCAGGTTTAAAAATAGGCACAAATGAGCTTGAGGCACATTATTTAGCAGGCGGTAATCCTACTGCTGTTGCTGATGCTTTGATTGCGGCAGATAAGGCTTCTTTGGATTTAAGTTTTGAGCGTGCTGCTGCTATAGATTTGGCTGGAAGAGATTTAGTTGATGCTATAAGAACTTCTGTTTCTCCTAGAGTTATAGCTACTCCTTTAATTGCCGCTGTTGCTAAAGACGGTATACAGGTAAAGGCTACTGCCAGAGTTACTGTTAGAACAAATATTAACCGTCTTGTTGGCGGAGCTGGCGAAGAAACTATTATTGCTAGAGTAGGCGAGGGTATAGTTACTACTATAGGCAGTTCTGCTTCACACAAGGAAGTTTTAGAAAATCCGGATAGAATTTCTCAGGTTGTACTTGCTAAAGGGCTTGATTCTGGTACTGCTTTTGAAATACTTTCTATTGATATTGCCGATGTTGATGTTGGAAGCAATATTGGGGCTTTCTTACAGATTGACCAAGCTGAAGCAGACAAGAAAATTGCTCAGGCTAAAGCTGAAGAGAGAAGAGTTATGGCTATAGCACGTGAACAGGAAATGCGTGCTCAAGTTGAAGAGATGAAGGCTAAAGTTGTAGAGGCAGAATCTCAGCTTCCTCTTGCTATTGCTGAAGCTCTTAAAAAAGGAAATATTGGGGTGCTTGATTATTATAATATGAAAAATATTATGGCTGATACTGAAATGCGTTATAGTATATCGGGTATGGATTCAATGAGCAAAAATAATAATTCACAGCCTACAAAACAATAAATAATTTAATGGGTTAGTTTTAATAAAATTTTATAAAGGAAGAGGCTTTTAATATAAAGTGTCTTCCTTTATTATATAAAGATTATGATTTATTTTATTTATCAATTATTCAAAAAATCTTTTTAATATTAATAAGTTTTAATATTTTAATTATAGCAGTAGTTTTTATTTTTACATTTTATATTATGAATATGCAATAAAATATTTTACTATAAAATATCAGAAGTAAAAATTATAGTGCTGGTGAATGATAGCCTTTATAATTACCATTTGAGTGACGCATACATTTTGAAGAGGTTAGCTGTTTTAAAGTTTTATATTTATTTCCGCAATATTTGCAGGTGTATTCATCTTTTTCGCTTCCTTCATAAAGTTTATGCTTGCCTTTGTAATTACCGTCTGGATGACGCATACAGTTTTGTGATGTAAGAGTTTTTACAGAGTTAAATCTATTTCCGCAGTATTCACAGTAAAAGTTTTCTGAGGATTTAGGAGTTAAACTTACAGCAAAGCAAAAAAACATTAAGGTTATTATATATAATTTTCTCATTTTTTATCATCCGTAATTAAATCTTTATATTTGGAATTTTTAAACTCTATATATGGTTTTGAGCTTAGCATATGAATTGCTGTTATAAGTGAGTAGCTTATCCATGCCTTTTTTTCTGTAGGTTTTGATGATGAGGCTTCATTTTTTTTAAGAAGTTCATTTAAAGAGGCTGCTATATCATCAATATGCTCTTCAAAAAAATCTTCGCATTCATCGCAGGTATCCATAGTAGCCTGACCTTGTACTTCTTCTATTTCTTTACCGCACCAAACACATTTTACAGACATTTAATTACCTCTATTATTTATTGTTTTTATTATTTTATTGTTATTAAACGGGGATATTATACAAAAATATTAAAGTTTGTAAAGTGTTAATTGTTAAATTTTACTTGCTTCCAAACATCATTCCTAAACCTAAAGTAAATCCTACAGAATGATAATTTTTTACATCATACGAATAAAAAAGTTTATTAATGTCATTTTTATTGAAAAACATATATTCATAAAATAGATCAAGAGATACTAAAAAAGCATATTTTTCAGTTTGATAGAATCTGTCTTCTAAAGTTAGTCTGGCATAAACAGATATTGGAATTCTATTTAGATTAAAATTATTATTTCCGGTAAGCACTCCATATTTAGCTCCAGACGCTATACCTAAAGTCATATTTGCAGGTAAGATAAAATTACTTTTAAAATTATGAAATTCGAATTTTAATCCTATCCCAGTATATAAACTCAATATGTCTATTTTATTTACCTGATAATCATATGGATTTTTTATTGATATAAAAGTTACGTCAAAGCCTGTATCAAACAATAAACTTATGCCGTTTAATATATTATTATTAATCTTAAACTTATATCCTAACTGCAAATTAATATCAACTTTAGGCTCTAAACTTTTATAATAATTCATACCAAATCTTGATGAGTTTACATTAGGTAAATTAATTTGAAAACCAAATTTAGGAATTAAAGAAAGTTCAAATGCTGGAAAAACTGCAGATGAAAATAAAAAAGTAAACAAAATAGTAATTATTAATTTTCTTTTCATTTTTATATCCTTATTTTAAAATTACAATAAACCAACCAATTGATTGATTGATTGATTGATTGATTGATTGATTGATTGATTGATTGATTGATTGATTGATTGATTGATTGATTGATTGATTGATTGATTGATTGATTGATTGATTGATTGATTGCATAATCATTACTTAAACTGTTAGTATTTATATAATAGCATAATTGTTAAAAAAATCAATAGATTGTATAATATATATATTCATTTTATATTTATTATATCTATTGGAGTTATCATGAATTTAGCTATACCTTATGAAAATGAGATTAACGATAAAGATAAAACAATAATACAAGAATATATACTTAATAATATAAAAGAATATGAGCATAACTCTACTAAACTTACAGAATTAACCATAGAAGCAGTATCCGCTTTAAGTGCTGGAAAATCAAGAACTGAATTTTTATCAAAACAAGGTTTTTTCAAAAATATATTTAATTCTATAACAGGACAAAATAGGAAGGTAAGAGGTGAGATAGATTATAATTATATATTAGTAAAAGATGCTTCAATAAAAATGATAGAGTGTTTGGCTGAACAAAATAAAATAACTTATGAAGGACTCATATATATAAATAATAAATTAAATAATATAGAACAAAATATTGAAAAAGAACTTGTAACTATATGCAATAATATAAGAGAGTCTTTTAATTATATACTTAATAAAATAAATCAGGAATCCAATAGAATAGATTCGCTTGAAAAAAAGGTTCAGCTTTTAGAGTTTAAGGCTTCGGCAAATATACTTGAATTTAATAATATTAAATATAATGATATGGATGGTATTGAAAAGATTATATGTTTGAGTAATGATCTCTTTTCAAAAATATGCTACAGCAATGAAAACTCTATTACTAAAGAGCATATTTATATGATAAAATCTATACTAATGGATTTTAATATAGATGCTGATGCAAAAACTAAAGTAGTAGATATATATACTAAATTGATTAATAAGCCTAATTTTGTAGATAAAATTTTTTACAATATTAAATACAATATATATCTTCCGAATTATGTTATACCTATATTAAGCGGTATAAAAAAATTAGATAGTCTATCTAAAGAAGAAAGTTATATAATAACGTCAATACTTAATTTAGGAAATAATGATATATCTAGTATAAAACTTAATTTAATAAATGAATACGGAATGAATATATCAAATTTTGATTATAATACAGAGATAACAAATTATGATATTATAATACTAATAATGAATGAATTAAAAATGATATCAAAAAAAACAAATCTTCCAAGTAAGAATAACTTTGTAAGTATAGAGGCAAGAGTAGAATTGGCAAAAAAATATTTCTCTGAAAAAAAATATAAAAAAGCTGTAAAAGAATGTGATATTATATTAAGCAAAGAAAAAGATAATAAAGAAGCACATAATATAAGAATAGAGTGCATGTATAAAATACTTATAAGAGAGATTCAATATTATGAAAAACCTTTATGCTACAAAGAGACTGCAAAAATATATTTGATAAAAAGAGATTATGAAAATACAATGAAATACTTAAATAAATATTTTGATTATTGCTCATCAAATAAAGATATATACAGATATAAGCAGAAGTTGGAGGATCAGTATAAAAAAATAAAATTGTATAAAGAAAGAATGGAGAAAAAGATAGATAAAGCAGCAGATAAAAATAAAAAAGATTATTTAGAGTTTATGAATGATTTTTGGGGAGTATATTTAAGTAAGATTTAGGAGTTATAGATTATTTATGAAAAAATTAGGTTTAGTATTAGGCGGCGGCGGCGGACTTGGAAGCTATCAGATAGGAGTTTGGAAGGCTTTAAAAGAGTATGAAGTTGATAATATGATTAAAGCCATTGCTGGGACTTCTGTAGGTGTTCTTAATGCATGCTTAATAGCACAGAATAATTATGAGATAGCTGAATATATTTGGACTAATGAAATAGAAGATAAAATATTATCAAAAAAGAAAATTGATAAAAATAATTCTTTTATATCTTCAAATGGTATATTCAGCAGAGAAGGACTTATAGAGATAATAGATAAGTATTTGAATATTGATATTATTGTAAATTATGAGTATCCGATATATGCAGCTGCTGTAAACTTAAAAAAAATAAATGTAGAATATTTTAAGCTAAACGGAAAAACTCATCAGGAAATAAAAGAAATAATGATGGCAACAAGTGCTATACCTTTAGTATTTGGAAGGCAAAATATTAAGGGAGTAGATTATGTTGATGGAGGAGTTGAAATATTAAACGGAAATAATCTTCCATTGAAACCTCTTTATGATGAGAACTGTGATGAGATAATAGTTATTAATTTGTATAAAGATTCTTTTATAGAAAAGTCGTCTAATTGCAAAGTATATGAAATAGTACCTAATAGTGATATAGGCGATTTTTTTACTGGTGCTATGGATTTTTCTCTTGAAGGAGCTAGAATGCGTCTTGAAGAGGGATATAAAGATGCCAAAAATATATTAAAGCAGGTTTTTAAAATGGGTAATACTCAATTAGAAAGCATGGAAAACAGCAGTAAAATGTATCAAGATGAAATAAGAAATGAGATAAATAGGAAAAAATTAAAAAGAAAATTGAATAATGCTATTGATAGTTTGAGGCTAAATGATAATGATAAATAAGTTATATAATCTCAGCATTTAATAAATGAGATATCTCTAGTATTATATCATTTGCTCTTTTATCATCAGAGCTCAATGTCAAAGATGATAATTCCTCGTATATGTTTAGCTCTATATTATCAATTATTACTTTTTTTCTGTATTCTCCGCCCATAATATTAGACGGCTCATCTTTAAATATGATGTTTGTATATTTGTCTTTTAAAATATTTATAAGCACCAAAATTGGAGCTTCATCATCAAAGCTGTCATCAATACAGTAAAGTTCGTATTTATTTTTAATTTTTCTTAGATACCATTTATTCATATACTGCCTTGAGAAAAACTGCTTATAAATTCTATTATTTTATTATTATTTTCTGCTTCATTAATAGAGTTCATAAACATTTCATATGTTTTTTTATTTTCTGACATTTTTTTTATTTTTGATATTATTGATATAGGATTTTTAGAATTGTATATCAATGCATTTTTTTCATCTAATGCTATTTCAGCCGAAGAACTTTTTTCATCTATTATAGGAAGAGTTTTATAATGCCAAGCAGCCATTATCTGAGTATAAAAAGAATCTTTTGTATTATGTATTATAATAGCATTTGAATTTGATATAATTTCTGCTATATATGCATTATTATCTTCATCTATAAAATCGACATACTGTCCTATAGATAATTTGTTTATATTTTCTTTTAATTCTTTATCATATCCTATTATTTTCAATCGGTATATATTTTCAGTTTCTTTTAAATATTGGGCATATGCAGCAGTACATTTAAATATAGTGTCCTCTCTATCATAAAATATTACTATTGATTTATCTTTTTCTTTATTCTTATTTATAAAAATATACGGAGAAAAATAAGGCTGCATTACTTCTATATTTTTTATATCCTTATGCAGATATAATAGTCTTTCTTTTATTTTATTGCTTCCGCATATAATTATATCCATATTTAAAGTATGCTCATAATCCAATTTTATAAGTCTTTTTTCTGTTAATTTAGTTTTATTATCTTTTTTCTCTTGAAAATACAAATGATTTTGAAAATTAAGAGCATACCATACTATAACAGGCATTTTATTTAATCTTTTTTTTATGAATATATTTTTTGTCATAGAAGCAATTATATTCATAGGGAAGTCCATAGCTATAATGGCATCGGCATTTTCTGATATATTTGCTATATCCTTTGCAGATTTAGTAAATAGTAATGAAGATAAATGTTTTCTCGCTATATAAGCAGGAAAGTTTTTTGAAAATGATTTTGAAAATACAGTTATTCTTATTCCAGATTTATAAAAATGCTCTATCATATTTAGCATAAACTGATTTGATTTATCTTTTATATTTCCGGCATTCGATATTAATATAACTATCTCTTTCATTTTTACCTGCTTACTTAATTAAAATATTACAAGTTCTATTCCGATATTAAAAATAGTAAATAAGGACTTGTTATGAAATTAAAAAATATACTGCTTATAATTTTTACATTATATGTTTCGGCATATTCCAGAGATATTTTACAATATCATTTTGTTATGGAAGACAGAAACGTTAATATTTCTTTAGATGATATAAAAGCACCTACTAATAATATGCTTATTAGTAATGATAATATTATTAATAAAGAGTTAGAAACAGCTGAAAAATTAGCTATGGAAGGAAAATTTTTTGAAGCTATTGAACTTTGTAATGAGTTAGAAGCTAATTATACAAATTATTATAAGCTATATTACATAAGAGGATTATCATATTTCAGACGTTCTGATTTACATTATGCCGCTTTAGATTTTACAAAACTTTTATCTTTATATATAAATACAAACGATACTGATAAAGTTTATAGTTTGGCAGGGAATTTTTTTGATACTATAAATGAATATGAACAAACTGTAATAACTTATCTTACAGCATATAAGGCGACAAATAATCCTTATTGGCTTTTTTTAGCTGGTAATTCTGCTTTAAAAAACGGCGATATAAAAAGTGCAAATTCATATTTTCAAAGCTCTCTTAAAGATAATCAGTCTTACGGAAATGAGGGGCTTGGAGATATAAATTTATTAAATAACAGGTATGATGATGCTGTTAATAATTATAAAAGTACTAAATATTCAAATAATGAGGATAAAATTAGAATACAGAGTAAAATATCGAATGCCATAGTAAAAAAAGAGCTTTATTTATGGGACAAAGATATTCAGGCTAAAAATTATACTAATGCTCTTTTTATATTAAATAATATCTCTTCATATTCTGTAAATTATCCTGAAGTAACTGCTGCTTTGGGTAAAACATATTTTGAAATGCAGGATTATCAAAGATCAAAATCTATACTATCAAAATTAATATCTTCAGAAAAAGATTTTGATGAGGCTTATGCTATTTTAGCTCAGATATATCTGTATGAAAATAATGAAACAGAAGCTATAAAAATATTAGAAACTGGACTTGAATATTGTTATAATAAACCTAGACTTTATGAAACATTTGCTTCTATGCTTTATGATATTGGGTATACTTACTATCCTGATAATATTATATCTCAAATAATTAATTTTTATAATATATCTGATGAAAATAAAATAGAATACAGTAAAAGTTTAATAAGAAAAAAAAGATATACTGAGGCAAAAAATCTATTATCTGAAGTAACATCTTACAGCAGTATTGCTTCTGAATTATTAAAGAATATAGATTATAATATGATACTTGATAAGGCAGAACAATTAAAAGAGCAGAATTATTATGTAGATATGATGCAGTTATTATCTATGTACAGATTTTACGGTACTGAAGAACAGCTTAGAATAGGATATATTGCTGATGCCTATTACGAACTTGGTTCTATAGATAAAGCTATAGATATCTTAAAAGAGGCTTTTAATGCTAATATAATAAGCGTAAATAATGTGTTGTTGCTAAGAAAATTATTAGAGATAAGAGCTTCAAATAATGATACATCACTTTATCAAAAAGAAAGAGATATTATAGATATAAAGGCAACAGAATATTGGGAAGAAGAATTAAAATTAAATTTAAATTTGGTTACAGACAGAATATACGAGTTTATAAGGTTTAATCAGTTTGATGAGGCTTTGGCATATATATCTGACTTGAGAAATAAAAATTATGATGTTGCCTATATAAAAAAGATAGAGTCTATAACTTACGGGCTTTATGCTGCTTATCTTTATGAGAATAAACAATATGAAAATGCTTCTAAAACTGCTGCTTTAGCTATTAGAAGAAACAGAAGTAATTATGATGCTTTGGCTGTAAAAAATGAGATGGATGTTAATTCATATTTAAGTTCTATAGGTTATTATGATAATATCAATGCTTATGTTTCTTTATCTTCTACTATGAATGAAATTTTAAGAATTGCTCCTGCTTATATAGAAAATAGAATAAGACTTGCAGAAAGCTATATAAGAGAATATAACATAGAAGGAGTTAATATAATAAATAAAATAACAGAATATATTAATATATATGGAGGAAAGGATTTACTTCTTGGAAGAGAATACAACAAGGCTTATTTATATTCTTATTCTATGAAATGCTATGATAGAGCTTCAAAATATTTAGATGTAAATCCAATTTATATAGCTGAAACAGCTGTTCATTTAGATAATTACACATCTTCATATATTGAAGAATTACTTAATAAAAATACTAATACTAAAGATGTTCTTTATGCTTCTTCAAAACTTTATACTGATATTGGTGATTATGGTAATGCTATGAAGTCTATTAATAGTGCAATAGATTTAGATAATAATAATATTAATTATCTTTATCAAAAGGCTTATATTAATGAGCTTATAGGAAATACTAAAGAGGCATTAAGTAATTATCAGAATATAGTAAAAATAAATAAAAATTATGCTGCTGCAAATTACAGAGCTGCTTTGGTATATTTGCATAATTTTAAAGATGATATCAATGCTGAGAATTATGCATTAAACTATTTGGCATTGCTTCCAGATGATTACAGCGGATATGAACTCCTTGGAAAGATTTATAAAACAAGAGCAGAAAAATATATTGACAAAAATACAAATACTCTTCTTAAAGAGGCTTTGAGCAATTATGAAACTGCTCTAAGTAAGGCTGTATGGGGGAAAGATTCGGAGGCTAGAAAAAATATACTTAAAGAGATTGACTATATACAGAAAAAACTTCTTGAATAGTGTTTACAATTATAATTTATCTGTGCTTAAATATATTTTATATGCTGTCTGCTTTACTCTGTGAAAGAACTTTATTTTAATAGTTTAAATATTTTATTAATATAATAATTATAAAATTTTTATTTAAAATAATTTAAAAACAAGTCTATTATAA